>NZ_DOPT01000091.1:81964-96335 GCF_003512625.1 Herpetosiphon sp.
GATTAAAGCCCCCTGCGTTTCCCGCCTTGAAGCGGGACGGAAGGGTGGTGATCGCCGATGAATGTTGACAGCCAATAATTTGGTTGGCTAATTAACCCTACTTTTGAACTGATGGCGCTAGGGGTATGCAGATTTTTATGGCACGAGTTGTGATTAATCAACAGCATCATTGCAACTTTAGATAAACAATCGCAGTCAGATTGAGTAGCACCCTACTCATAGAGATAAGGACCAATCCATGGCCCATGTTGGCGCTCAATCCATTCTTGGTGAACGTGAAGCTGAGCTACGCGCTGCCGAGCAAAGCTTATTTGATCGTTTGCATCATGCGTTGGAGCAATTTGGCGCTGATGTGACCGCCACTGATGCTGCTCGTTTGCGCGAAGCCACTGAACAACTGGCCGAACTCTTTTTAATTGTGGTTGCTGGCGAGTTCAACGCTGGTAAATCGAGCTTTATCAATGCCTTGCTCGGCGATCGTGTGTTGCCTGAAGGGGTTACGCCAACCACCGATCGCATTAATATTTTGCGTTTTGGCGAGCAACCAGATTCGCAATTGCTCGAAGATTTTCTGTTGTTGCGCACCCATCCTGCGCCGTTACTTGGCGATTTGAATATCGTCGATACGCCTGGCACGAATGCAATTATTCGTCGTCACGAGGAATTGACTAAACGCTTTGTGCCACGTTCGGATCTGGTTTTGTTTATCACGTCAGCCGATCGGCCTTTTACCGAGAGCGAGCGCACCTTCCTCGAGCATATTCGCGAATGGGGCAAAAAAATCGTCTTGGTGATCAATAAAATTGATATTCTCGATGAAAAAGGTCGCGGCGAGGTCATCGAATTTGTGCGCAGCAATGCCACCACCTTGCTTGGCAGCACCCCGATGATTTTTGCGGTTTCGGCTCGCTCGGCCTTACGCGCCCGCGAGAACGATGACCCCAAGCTCTGGGCCGAAAGTGGCTTCAACGCCATGGAAGAATATTTGCTGCGCACGCTTGATCAAGGTGAACGGGTACGGCTCAAATTGCTCAATCCCTTGGGCGTTGGCCAAAAGCTAGCCACAACCTATCGCACTGCTTCCGACGAGCGCTTGCACACCCTAAGCGAAGATATCAAGGCGATCAACAATATCGAGGGCCAAATTCAGGTTTACAAAGCTGATATGCAACGTGATTTCACGCCGCGGATTGCCCAGCTCGAAAATTTGATTCACGAATTTGAGCAGCGTGGCCATAGCTTTTTCGATGAACAAATTCGTTTGGGCCGAGCACGCGATTTAATCAAAAAAGATTTGCTTGAACAACGCTTTCGCGATCAAGTGGTGGGCGATCTCGATGCTGAAACTGATCGCATTACCCAGCAAATTATTGATTGGTTGATCGAGCGCAATCTCAAATTGTGGCAAGACGTTAATGCTTATATCGATCGTCGCCAAATTTCGCGCCATAAAGATGAGATGGTTGGCAACGTTGGCCAAAATTTCAACTACAACCGTCAATCGTTGATCGATTCGGTTGGTCGTAGCACCAGCCAAATTGTGCAAAGCTACAATCGTGATGCTGAAGCCAAACAATTAGCCATGGATTTGCAAGGCACAATTGCTACAACCGCCTTGACTGGCGTTGGCGCGGTCGGCTTTGGCGCATTATTTGTGATTTTGGCGCACGGCGCGTTACTCGATTTTACCGGCATCAGCTTGAGTGTGTTGGCAGTTGCAGGCGGAGCCTATTTGATTCCGGCCAAACGCGCCCAGGCCAAGCGCGAGTTTCACAAAAAAGTTAGCGAACTGCGCGATAAAATTGTGCGCTCGTTGAGCAAACAAGTCTATGCTGAAATCGATCAATCGATCGAGCGGGTGACTGAAACCGTTGCGCCGTACACTCGCTTCGTCAAATTCCAAAATGAGCAACTGCAACACGCTCGCAACGAACTAGCCAGCGTTGAGCAAGCGCTTGGTCGTTTGCGCGGCGAAATAGAGGCTTTGTAGCCAACAAACTCCAGCGCCAAACCAGCTTCAGGCTTGGCGCTGGGTTTACCACAAGAATTAACGGGTATAGATCAGCACCTGTTTTGGTTGTAGAGCACAATTCATTTCGCCATTTTTAACGCTCATTTGACCGCTACCAAGCGCATCAGTCAACACCTCACCATCAGCAATTTCAGTCAAACCAGTTACTGCCAAGTCGAGCGATTTCCATGTGTTATTGATGCAAACTACGACCGTATCGTTGCCCGCCGTGCGTTGAAAGGCCCATGCATCGCTAGGAGTTGTGCGGCTTTCGAGTGTGCCACGTTGCAAGGCTGGATGGGCTTGGCGAATCTGGTTGAGTTGGCTGATCCATTGATAGACTGGTACATCAGTCGCATTCAATTCAAAGGCATCTTCGCGGTTGAAGGGATCTTTGCAGCCGTTGAGTTCTTGCTCGGTGCCATAATAGACAATCGGAATGCCACGCAAACTATAGAGCACCGCCAAAGCTTGCCGCAATTGAGTGGTTTTATCGGCGTTGGGGCCGCCAGTTGCCAAGCATAAAAAGCGCTCGTTATCGTGATTATCGAGAAATGTGCCGTTGACATGGACATTGCGATACTGTTGATCGGCATTTTCGAGCACGCGCTGAATCACCAACAACGTGCGACCACCGACTAAACTTTCTTTAAAGGCGCTGTGCAAGGGGTAATCCAAAATTGCGTCGTTAAATTCGGTGTAGGGCGCAACATAGCCCGCATCGCTGCTAAATACCTCAGCCAGCGAAAACGTATTGGCCGCTTGATCAAACTCACGGAGAAAATCTTTGGGCAAATGTTTGGCCGTATCAACTCGCAAGCCATCAAGCCCAGTTTCGGTTTTAAGCCAAGCAATCCATTTGAGTAATTCAGCACGGGTAGCAGGATTATCCTGATCTAAATCATCAAGCCCGAGCAAATCGCCATCTTCAACCTCTTGTTGATTGCCATAATTTTGAATGTTGCCCTTGTTGTGATACCAGGTTGGGTCATCGAATGGCGGGGCAGCTTTCGAGCCAGGCAAGAAATCGCCCATATGATTGGGCACAACATCGAGCATCACCAATATATCGCGTTTGTGGGCTTCGCTGACCAATTCGCGCAATTCTTCCAGCGTGCCAAAATGCGGGTCAATTTGGTAGGGGTCGTATTGCCAGTAGCCATGGTAGGCATTGGTTGAATTTTGCTTACTGACTGGCGTGATCCAAATGCCGCCAAAGCCCATGCCTTTGATGTAATCGAGCCGCTCGATAATGCCGCGAAAATCGCCGCCATGCCAACGCCGTGGATCGCTACGATCTGCCCCAAAGCCATCGGCGTTGTCGTTGCTTGGGTCGCCATTGGCAAAGCGATCGATCATAATAAAGTAGATCGAACGGCCAGCCCAACGCTCATCGTCAGCGGTAAAGATTGGGGCTGTTGGTTTGGTTGGCAATGGCGTTGGCGTAATTGAGTTATCAACCACAGTAGCGGCAGTAGCGGTTGGATTCAAGGCTTGGCTGGTTGGGGTTGATTGGCTGGTCACTGTTGCCGGAACAGCGGTTGGAGTTGCTTGGCCGCCACAGCCCACAATCACCCCGGCTAAAAGCAGGCCACTCAAAAGCTTTTTCATATTTAGTCCTTCACTAGCAGAGTGCTTGGGTTATTGTAGCGGTATTTGAGAATCGGGGATCGGTTGATGGGGTTTGGGGATCGGATTTTAACGCAGCGGCGTAGAGAAGGAGAAAGGCTATCGACTGAAGGCTATCTGTAATGGTTTATGAGATTGGCAACTGTTATTGTTCCCTCACCCCAACCCCTCTCCCACTGCGGTGGGCGAGGGGCGTTTGGTTTCGTGGTTCCTCCTCGCCTGCTGGGCGGGAGAGGGGGTCAGGGAGTGAGGGCATGCTCCCGATCTAATCTAGCTTTGGCAAATCAAATGTGCCATCGGAATTAACCGGAAATTCCACAATTTTATACACGGCATCAAGGTTGAGCGGCCCGTAGATATGCGGAAATTGCATGCCAGTCTCGTAGCAATCTTCATAGACTAGTTTGGCGTTGAGCAACGCGGGATCGATACATAACAATTGCAAATTAGCTTGACCACGATAAAACGAATTGGCAGGAGTTAGTACTTGCTCAGGAGTCGAGCAATGGATAAAGCCTTCGTCGGCCAACGAAGCCGGGCGATATTCACCAGCAGCTACGGCCTGCTGCCACTCGGTGGGGGAAATAATGTGCAACAACATGGACATTCCTTTAGCAAACAATGAATCAATGCGGCGCATACAGGCTTTGTATGCGCCGCATTGATTGTACTCGGATTAGCCGATTTTGCTAATGCCGAGGCTTAGTTTGCCTTGTTCCAATTCCATGCTGCTGGTGTGATGGTCAGCATTGGCATCGCCAACGCTCAACACCTCGCACAAGGTTTCGGCCTTGATGTACTCGGCATATTCAGCTACGACTGCCGCCAAATCAACCTCGGTTCCCAAGGTTGCATTGATACGATCGGTGATCGCTAGATCAGCGGCCTTACGCGCATCATTGAGGTTACGCACGATTTCGCGGGCGATGCCTTCGCGCAGCAATTCATCAGTCAGCGTCGTAACTAAGGCTACTAACAAGCCCTCGCCTTCGGCCACAGCGTAGCCTTCGGGCGATGAAGCTTCCATCAATACATCGTCGGCGGCCAAGGTTAATGTTTCGCCTTCGACTACAACCTCGAAGCTGGCCCCGGTTTCAACTTTATGCGCTGCATCGGCGGCTTGCTCGCTGCTAAGATTCGCCAACACTTCGCGCAATGCTGGAACCAGTTTGCCAAACTTTTTGCCAACCGAGCGCAAATTGGGCTTGAAGCGATAACTGACCAAGCCATCGCCCACCCCAAGCCAGCGCACCGACTTGATATTGAGTTCGTCACTCAGTTCAGCGCTTAGTTCATCAAGTTGTTCGCCGCGTGGCAAGCGCACCAACACTTCGCTCAGTGGCTGACGCACGCGTATGCCAGCGTTCTTGCGGGCGGCGCGGCCCAAGCTCACAGCCTTGAGCAATAAGTCGGTTTTGCGAATCAATTCTTCATCGATCAGCGCCAAATTGGCTTCAGGATACAGCGCCATATGCACGCTTTCGGCGGCAGTTTGGTCGTAGCTGCGCACTAAATTTTGATACAGCGATTCGGCCACAAATGGCGTGAATGGAGCCATCAGTTTGGAAATCGTGACCAAACAGGTGTACAAGGTTGAATAGGCAGCTTGCTTATCGCCGTTCATGTCGCTGCCCCAGAAACGCCGCCGATTACGTCGCACATACCAGTTTGAAAGCTCGTCAACGAATTGTTCGAGCCGCTTGGCTGGTGTGTTCATATCGTAATTGCTCAGATCGTTGCGCACATCGCGCACCAATGCGTTGAGCCGTGCCAAGGCCCAGCGATCGATCGCCGCCAAATCGCCTTGCGCCAATTCAGGTGTCCAACCATCGACATTGGCGTAAGTTGTGAAAAAGCTATAGGTATTCCACAAGGTCAACAAGAACTGGCGCAACGATTCGCTGACCAAATCGGCTGAGAAACGGCGTGGATTGTAAGGCTGACCAGCAGCAAACATATACCAACGCACCGCATCAGCGCCATACTTCTCGACCATTTCCCATGGCGAAACGATGTTGCCCTTGGATTTGGACATCTTCTCGCCTTTGCCATCCAACAAGTGACCCAAACAGATCACATTCTTGTAGGCTGGGCGATCGAAGAGCAAGGTTGAAACTGCGTGCAAGGTGTAGAACCAGCCACGAGTTTGGTCGATTGCTTCCGAGATGAAATCGGCTTGGCCAGCAACTTCAAACAGTTCTTGATTTTCAAACGGATAATGCCATTGCGCCACTGGCATCGCACCTGAATCAAACCAACAATCAGCCACATCGGGAATGCGCTGCATCGTGCCAGCTTCGCACTCAGGGCACGACCAGCTAGGTGCATCAACAAATGGACGGTGCATATCCAGATTGGCAGTATCTTGACCCCAACGTTCGCCAAGCTCCGCCAACGAACCGACCACATCGATATGCTGACAGGTATCGCATGTCCAAACTGGTAGCGGCGTGCCCCAATAGCGCTCACGGCTGATCGCCCAGTCGATGTTATTTTCGAGCCAGTTGCCAAAACGCCCAGCTTGGATATGCTCAGGCACCCAATTGATCTTTTTGTTGTTGGCGATCAATTGTTGCTTCAAGGCCGTCGTGCGGATATACCACGATTGCTTGGCATAGAACAGCAACGGTGTTTTACAGCGCCAACAGAATGGATAGGTGTGCAGCACTCGCCCTGATTTGAACAACAAGCCTTGTTCTTTCAAATAGCGCGTGATTTTTGGATCAGCTTCTTTGAAGAACATGCCTGCAAAGCCAAAACTTTCAAAGCTGCCCAGCACTTTGCCCGCCAACTCGACCGAGAACAAGGTTGGCAAGCCATACTTGCGACCAATTTCCAAGTCGCCATAGGCTGGCGCGATGTGCACGATCCCCGTACCGTCTTCCAACGAGACGAACTCATCGGCAACGACGCGATAAGCACTGCTCAAATCGATCGCTGCGCCATTATCGCCAACCCCAGGAAACAGCGGCGTATAGCGCAAGCCACGCAGATCAGCACCAACAAAGCTAGCAAGCGTGGCGGCAGTTTCACCCAACACCGCCCCAACCAAAGCTTCAGCCAAGATATAGCGCTGGCCTTCGTGCTCGGCTAGCACATAGGTTGCCTCAGGATTGACCGCCAAACCAGCGTTGGCTGGCAGAGTCCAAGGTGTAGTTGTCCAGGCCAAGAAAGCAGCATCGGCCACTTGAGCATCTAAGGCATGGTCGCTCGGCGTATGGCGGAAGCGCACCCACACCGATGGATCGTCGGTATTATCTTGGTAGCCTTGGGCGACCTCGTGATCCGAGAGCGATGTGCCACAGCGGGGGCAGTGCATCGTCACTTTATAATCACGATACAGTAATTCGCGCTCGTGCAATTGCTTGAAGATCCACCACAACGACTCGATATATTTGTTGTCATAGGTGATATAGGGATCTTCGAGATCGATCCAGAAGGCGATCCGCTGGGTCAGCTTTTCCCATTCTTGGATGTAATCCCACACTGATTGACGGCAGGCAGCATTAAATTCGGTGATGCCATATTTTTCGATGTCGGGTTTGCCTGCGAAACCTAATTTCTTTTCAACTTCCAGTTCGACTGGCAAGCCATGGGTATCCCAGCCACCGCGAGCACCGATGACCTTTTTACCAAGCATGCGGTTGAAGCGCACCATAATATCTTTAGACGAACGAGCCTCGACGTGGTGAATCCCCGGGCGGCCATTGGCCGTGGGTGGCCCTTCAAAAAAGACAAACGGACGCGAAGCATCACCATGGTCAAGCGTCTTTTTGACGATGCCATGGGCTTCCCACCAAGCGGCGATCTCATCCTCAAGCGTCGGAAACGACACCTTGGGATCAACTGCTGCAAACGCCATTGTTGACTCCTCGTTGACTAAAAACACAAAGCCCCGCCCCATACTGCTGGGACGAGGTTATCAAAAAGACCTCGCGGTACCACCCTGCTTGATAGTCGTTTGCACGAACTACCCACTTTAAGCCGTTGCCATCACAACGTCATCCCGATAACGGGGGATATCCGGTTCGCTTACTGCCAAAGGGTTCAGCGTTCGGCTCAGGAGAGATTTTGGTTGGGGTTACTGATACGTGCCTCACACCATTTGCACGCTCGCTGATTCAGATTTTAGCCCAACTACTCGGCTCCGTCAACGCCTGTGACCCGATTGTACCATAATTAAAAGTCAGCCGTCAAAGGACTAAAGTCTGAGCGTTGAAAGCAAAAGGCAAAAGTCAGAAGCCAAAAAGAACCTAGCAGCACACTTAACACAGAGGCGCAGCGTGGAGCATGGCTCAAGGCTATGGGCTATCGGAGATACATTGGAGCATCAAAACCTAATAACCTATAGCCTTGAGCCATACACCCTCTGCGCCTCTGCGTTCATATTTCAAGCCTTGTTGCTTGCGACTAAACCATGACAACAATGAAAGCCACTTGGCACAAGCAGGCGTTGCTCAAGCACTGCCGCCAATTCAACCTGGATTCCATTTTGGAGCGGGCAAGCAGCTGGCTCTTGATGCTCAGCAGTAAACTGCCCAAGCGTGGCATAGCGCAAACCTTGATCAAACCAAAGCTGGGCATTGGCAAGATTGTAAAGTCGCAGCCAGAGCCACCAACTCAAGCGATAGGCCGCATGATCGATTGGCACTCGCCGTTCGCGGGCCAACAAGCCATGACCATAACTGGCAGTTTGATGCCAATAGATTGGGTTGATTAAGCTTGCGGTGAGGCTCGTTTGATCACCGTTGTTCAGTGCTTGCTCAACCAAACGTGGCAATGCTTGTAACCCAGCAAACGAAAGCCGCTCCTCAGGCAATGCTTGGTCACTTAGCGTTTGCCAAGCCTGAAGCATCGCCTCGCGCTGAGCATTGGTTAGTTCAAATTCCATCAATTAATTCTCGCTGGCTCCGATTGACATAGATTGAGCTTGGCCGCACAATGGCCTGCAATTTGGCAATCAGGAGCAATTTCAAATGCAGCTTTTAGTGCTACAAGGCCCAAATCTTAACATGCTTGGCCAACGTGAGCCAACAATTTATGGCTCAACCTCGCTGGCCGATATTCATAACGCTATGCGCGAAAAAGCAACCAGCGCAGGCATCGAATTAAGCTTCATTCAATCGAACCATGAAGGTGTATTAGTTGATACGCTCCACGCCCATTATGGCAAGATTCAGGGCATTATTATCAACCCAGGCGCGCTCACTCACTATGGTTTGAGCCTGCGCGATGGCTTAGCCTTGATGGATGTGCCGATCATCGAAGTGCATTTATCGAATGTCTATGCCCGTGAAGCCTTTCGGCATCATTCAGTGGTGGCGGCAATTGCCCAAGGCCAAATTAGCGGGCTTGGTTGGCAAGGCTACCTGTATGCGCTCGATTGGTTTATCCAGCGCAAATCGGCTTAATCAGCCCATTGGTCAATAATCGCTGGATGCTGGCCCGCATGCAAAAGTTGTGATAATTGCTGATGCTCGGCGGCAATCAAACGCTTAACCAACTCGCCTAAATACAACGCTCCTGCTGCCGTTTGGATGCGCTGAGTATAGCCAGCCCATGGAATTGCCGCGATGGCTTGGGCCAGTTGTTGGCGTTGTTGTTGCCATTGATCAAGGCTGTTGGCTGCATCAACCAGCTGTGGCGACTGATTGGCATGGGCAGCACAATCATAGGTAGCTTGTTGCTCTAAGGCAATTAATTGGGCTAAATCGGCGGGCTGCACATACTGCATCGCCGCCAAACTAGCTGCTCGCGAGGTTTGTAATAATTCTAAAATGGCTTCTTGTTCCACAAAAACCGCCATGGTAACTCCTTATTAACCGCAAATCACGGTACGCACTCTCTATGATACGTACCGTGATTGATTTGCAATCAGTCGGGGGAAGGGCTTTCGGCTAGACCTGCTTAGATGCGGCGCGGTTGCGGCGAACTTTGAGCATGCGGTTTACCACAAACCAAATCAGGCCCAAAGCGATAATCCCCAAGGCAACTTTTTCATAGCGATCAACTAAGCCAAGCACATTTTCCCATTGCGAACCAAGCACAATCCCTGCATAGGTCAAAAGACCATTCCAGATCAACGAGCCAAAGGTTGTCCAGAGCAAAAAGCGCCCCATGGGCATACGATTCATGCCTGCCGGAATTGAAATTAAACTACGTACCAAGGGAATCAAGCGGCCAGTAAATACCACGATTTCACCATATTTAGCAAAGAAGCCCAAGGTTTTATCAATATCAGCTTCGCTGATAAAGAAGAATTTGCCATAGCGGCGGATAAAGCGCCGAATAATCGTTTCGTCGGCCCACATACCAATATAATAGAGCGCCAGCGCACCCAACACTGCGCCAATTGTGCCAGCCAACAACACTGCAACAAGGTTCATCTCACCTTTGCCAACGATAAAACCAGCAAATGGCATCACCAATTCTGAAGGGATCGGGGGGAAGAGATTTTCGGCAAACATCACCAACGCAATGCCGGGGTAGCTTAACGCCGTAATAATCGCAGTAATAATTGCTTGAACTTTGTCCATTATTTCTGACATGAGTGTTTCTGCTCCTTTAAGTGGGGGTTCGTGGGCGGCATCCGTAGGCCACGCTTGCAAACAATACCCTAATCTCGATGTTTCGACAAGTGATAGCTGAGGAGTCAGTTGTTAGGGATCGGGGGCTAGTAGTTGATCCACGAAGGACACGAAGAGCACGAAGGTTACGTTTTTAGCCACAGATTTCACAGATTTGCTTAATGTTTCCACGATAGCCAATCGACTTTGTGTTTCGCCACTGCGTTTCCCTGATCCTTGATTCCTAGCCCCTCTTTCATCCTTCATAATTCATCCCTCATGCTTAACTTTGCTTTATACTTAGGCTAGCAACCAAACAGCGATGGAGGGATGGCGTGCATAAGCCCGATACCAAACGACTGATTCCCCCAATTTTTGTTCTTTTAGCAATATTTGGCATTTTCTTAGCGATTGTGTTTGCCGCAGAATCAACGCCCATGGCCGAGATTCGCTTTAATCTGGATCGTGAGGCGGCTTTACAACGCTCAGTCGAAGCATTACAGGCAGCGGGTGGCGATCCCAGCCAGTTTACCCAAACAATCACTTTTGGCTCGAACAACGATGCTCAATCGTATCTGATTCGCGAACGCAGCCGCGCACTGCTCAACCAACGGGTTGACGAAGATCTTAATCTGGCCAGTTGGAATGTGCGGTTTTGGCGTGAGCTTGATCCAGAGCAATGGTCGATTAGTCTTTCACCAGCCACAGGCCGCATCTTGGCAATTAATCATATGCGCCCTGATGAAGCGGCTGGAGCAACGTTGAGCCAAACCGAGGCCTTGCTTCTGGCCCAAGCTCAATTGCCAATTCCGCTTGATCAATTAACCTTGCTCGATCAATTTACCAATCAACAGCCCAATCGTACCGACCATACCTTTATTTGGCAGCGCCGTGATATCAGCGATGCTGAGGCTCAATATCGCTACAGTGTTACAATTGCTGGCGATCAATTGGGCCAGCGTGGCGAGTATTATTGGCTGCCCCAATCGTGGTATTTGGATAAAGATTGGCAACTGCGCCGTGGTGGTATTCTCAACCACACTGGCTGGACGCTGACCTATGCCCTGACTGCCTTGATTGGCGTGGCTTGGTTTATTCAGGCACGGCGGGGGCGATTACGCTGGCGTTGGGCCTTACGCCTGTTTGCAGCGGTCGCGGCGGTCGGCGTGTTGGTCATGCTCAACAGCATTCCGCTCGATTTGGCTCATTATGATATTAACCAAAGCCTGCCGGTTTACTGGGGCAATGTACTTGGTGGTTATGTTGGTCAACTGGTCACAATCGCCACCACAATTATTTTGGCGGGCATGGCTGGCGAGGCGCTAGTTTGGGAAGAAACCGAGGGCACTGTTTCGTTGAGCGAAACCTTGACCCACCGTGGGTTAGTGAGTCGCCCAGTCGTGCAGGCTTTATGGGTTGGCGGCTTGGTTGGAATTTTCCAGCTAGGCTTTGTTTCGGCCTTTTATGCCTTGGGTAGCCGCTATTTTGGGGTTTGGTCGCCCGTTACGCCCTTGTATGATGATACGATTGCTACGCCGTTTCCCGCCTTGTATGGCATGGCGCTGGGCTTGTTGCCCGCGATCGGCGAGGAATTGATCTTTCGCTTGGGCGGGATTACGGTGTTGACCCGTTATTTTGGTCGGCCCAAGCTGGCAATCATTGTGACAGCCGTGGTTTGGGCCGCACTGCATGCCACCTATCCCCAACATCCGTTTTATATTCGCGTGGTTGAATTAAGCATTATCGGGATTTTGTTTGGCTTTTTGAGCGTGCGCTACGGCGTGTTGGCCTCAATCGCGGCCCACTATACCTACAATGCCTCGCTGTATGTGCCACTTTTTTGGAAAACCAATAACTTCTATTTGCTTAGCGGGATTGCCGCCGCCGCCCTGGTGTTGTGGTTGCTGGTTCCGGCCATCATTCGCCAATTGCGGGGAATTCCGCTTGAGAGCGATAATACAATTCGCGCCGCGCTGCCACCCCAAGTGCCCGAGCCAGTTGTGCCACAATTAAGCTGGCAATGGCGAAGCGATTGGAAACTGTTTGCAGGTCTATCGGGCTTGGCGGTCATTATGTTGCTGGTGATTGGGCTGAATCGTGCGCCTGCCTTGACCCGCAACGGCGTGCGCCAAGATATGGTTACCCGCACCGAGGCCCTCGCCCAAGAGCGCAAAATCGATCTAACAGGCCTGAACCCCAGTGTTACGGTCGTGGCCGATTGGGTTGACCTTGATTTAGCCTATATCTACGATCAACTAGACCCTGAGCAAACCGCTGCTGCGATTGAAAAAGGCACAGTTCGCGCCTGGAGCGTGCGCTGGTCGAATTGGGATCGACCTGAGTATAGCTGGTTGGTATATCTCGATCCAGCTGGGCGTTTGCTATCGTATCGCTTAAGTTTGCCCGAAAATGCCAAGGCGATTTCAACCACGCTCGAACAAGCGCAAACGATCGCAACCACCCATGCCAGCCAATTTATCGCGCTTGATCAGTATGAGTTGAGTAATACTAGTACCAGCCAAAAGCCCAATCGCAATGATTATAGCTTTGTTTGGCAGACTAAAATGCCATGGATTGGCGAGGCCTATCGACGCTTCGAGGTAACCGTAGCTGGCGATCAAGTAATTGTCAGCTCGCCCTCGATGTATACCCCGCCTGAATATCGGCGTGAGCGCGACCAAACTACCCTGAGCGAAAGCATTCTGAGCAATTTGCGCAGCGCCTTGCGTGGCATTCCGGCCACAATCTTGCCAATTTTGGGCTTGATTGGCATTTTTCGGCGGCGTACTGAGCTTTGGCCGTGGGTTTGGCTAGGAATTATTGCCGGGATTGGCTACTTAATTCAAGGTGCTGGGCGTTGGACATTTGCCCAAGTTAGCGAACTACCACGCTTTATTTTAGCAATCAGCCAAACCTTGGCGAATGCCGTCTTGAATGGTGGCGAGCTAGCCTTATTGGGAGCAGGCGCGGCGACCGCTTGGAACCTGACCAAAAACGAGCAACAATTGCCGCTTGAGGCTTTTATACGGGCAATTCCGCATCGAATTCAAGATTTTGTGGCTGATCGAGCGCAAGTTTTGCGGCGCGAAAGCATTGTGTTAGGGATTTTGATCGTGCCATGGATCTTGCTGATTCGCAGCAGCATTGGGTTTACAACAGCCAAAGCTGGGTTTTGGGCCAGTGTTCAACCATTGAACGCACAATCAGCAATGCTTGATATACTATTACAAGCAACATTTGATGCAATTACCACAAGTTTGCTCTTGATCGGTAGCCTGAGCATGCTAACATGGGTAGTACGTGGGAAGCAGCAGATCGCCTTGGCAATTACCTGTCTTGGAATGGCATTGGTCCTCTTGCCGTTACGCGAACCAGCTCAATGGCTCGTTTTAGGGCTAGCTGTGCTGTTGAGCTTTTGGCTTGGCCGCATGCTGCGCTGGAATGGCTTGGCTTTAACTGTTGCTTTATGGTTGGCAAACATTGTACCAGCCGCCCTAACCTTACTTGCAACAACCCCACTTGCATTGCAACTGAACGGCGCAGCCTTGATTGTGTTGCTCTGTGGCTTTTGCGGGTGGTATCTCGGTGGATGGTGGCAAACACAAAATGCAGAAAATTAATCAGACCTATACAATCACTCAGCGGGCTACTTGTTTGGTGTGGAGGATGTTATGAATTCATTGGCGGCAATCCCGCACCTTCACGATCTACCACAAGTGGTTGAAACCGTGAAACGGCGACAATTATCGGGCCGACTCACATGGATCGATCACATAGATCGGGTGCATTTATTTTTTGTGGATGGGATTTTACGCCATGGCCAAGTAGACCCACATGGCCAAATTGGCGAAGATGCGGTGGATTGGCTGTTGACGCGGCGTTCGGGCCATTTCGAGTGGAATGCTGCCGATAATTTATTTAAACCAGCGCATAGTATTAATGCCGACATGGTGGCAAATTTTGATCGTTTGTTAACGATTATGGTCGAGGGCGAAATTTTAAATCGTCCGCCTGAGCACGATTTTGCTCTGGAGTTTTTCGGACTCAGCGCTGCGCCAATTCCTAAGGCTGCGTTAATTCCTCAGCCGGTGCGGCGTTCGTTGGTGCTGCCACCAGGCGAACACGACCCCAACAGTAGCAAGCAATTGCAAAGCCTGCCCTTGGG
>NZ_DOPT01000091.1:96398-97355 GCF_003512625.1 Herpetosiphon sp.
CCTGCCCTTGGGTAAACAGTTGGAATATTTGCAAACCCGCCGTTTCTCTGGTTATGTCTACTATCAACCAGGGGCGCAAAGCACCGGCTTTGTGATGGGAATTGTAATGTTCAGCGAGGGCCATCTGCGTGGCGTGCATGCCCAAGATTTATCCAACGATCAGTGGTATAGCGCTAATCAGGCCTTGCAACATTTGGCCAATGCCCATTCACAGCCCGAACTTTACCAAACTCCCGCCCGTTTAATCGATGCATGTGCCGCGATTGTTGGGGCTGATCCCAGTCGGCCTGTGGCAATTGCCGCTTCCAAAACGATTTTGCAACAAGTAGTCAATGATGTGCATAAACGCAGCGCGACTGGCGCGGTGCAATTATGCGTACCCGATAAACCAACCCTATATGTGCCGTTTTACCAAGGCCAAGTGATTGGTATCTTGGAGCATGAATCGGGCAATAGTCGCTTGAAACCGATGCCCAATAATCATCCGTTACCCTTTGGTGTGCCCAATATCACCTTGCGCGTGCTCGAACAGGCCACCAAATAACCATAATAAGGTCAGCTATGTCGCAACAGCAGAACATCGTTGCTGGCTTAGAGCACTTGGCGCAACATTTTGTGCGCTCGGTGCAAAGCCAGCTTGGGATTGAGCTTGAATATAATCACGTGGCGGTAAAATGGCTCAATACCTATATCGAACAAATTCGCCCAAATTATGAGCCTGAGCAAGTGCCGCCCAACTTAGTTCAATCGCTTGGGGCATTTCTCGGAGCCTGCATTATTGCCAACTACGGCGGGCGTTGGGGCCACGAACACGAAAGCAACGATTGGGGGATTGCGCTACCAGTCCAAGGCGGCGATATTTGGGTTTATCCCTTCAACAAAGTCTATAAACACATCGCAGCTGGTGAAGAACATTCGGTGCGCATGTTTTACGAGGCTATTCCCAATCTGATCGAT
>NZ_DOPT01000091.1:97414-139937 GCF_003512625.1 Herpetosiphon sp.
AGGCTATTCCCAATCTGATCGATCCCAGTCGGAACTGGGGTGGCCCACAGGATATCGAACTTACAACATAGAGCATAGAGCGATTGGGAGTTTCGATCCACGAAGGGCACAAAGGGAGATTAGGCTATGGGCTGATGGCTATCGGCTTTTGGAGTAGAGAATTTTTTGAACTGATTAAACCATTCCGATAGCCGATAGCCATAGTTCCTCTGCGCCTCTGCGTAAAATGTTCTATGTTCTATGTTCTATGTTCTCCCCTTCATCCCTCATCCTTCATCCTTCATCCTTGACCTAAGGGTTACATGGCAAATACTCGATACCACCATAGACTTGAGATTTTGACGACTGTCCATCGCTGCCTTGGGCCAAAATATAGTATTCGAATGCCCCAAAACGTTGCCCTGACATTTCGCGTTTCGCGAACAAGGTACGGCTCCAATTACCACCACCACCTTGCATCACCGTCGATTGCCAGCGGCTTGGCCCAGCGTGATAGTACAAGCTCACATCGCCTGCGGGGAAATTATCGACCGACACGCTGATCGTAATTTGGTCGGGCATGCCACAAGCAGTTTGTTCGGCAAAGGCACGTGCTGAAGCTACTGGCTCGCCAATAATTGGTGGCAGAATTGGCGCAGGTGTGTCGGTTGGCGTTGACGGCACAGGCGTATCGGTCGCGGTTGGTGGCACTGGTGTATCAGTTGGTTTTGGCGGCGCAGGCGTATCAGTTGGCGTTGGCAGCACAGGCGTGTTGGTGCTACGCACCGGCGTATTCGATGGCCGAACAGTTGTTGGTGCTGGTCGGGTTGTATTGCTTGGAATTGGTCGGGTTGGCGTTGCCGTGAAGGTTGGCGAACTCGTTGGCGTGGCAGTCGGAGTCGTGGTTGGCGTTGTGGTGGCACTCGGCACGCTGGTTGCACTGGGCAAGGCTGCTATTCGCAAGCTATTAATCTGACCAACTGCCACCTCAGCACTCGCCGGATCACTCCATTGGCCTTGGCTGCTTTGGGCACGCACCGCTAAACGATAGGCGGCGGCTTGGCTCGGCTGCCATTTGAGATTGGCATAGCCAAATTGTGAGCCGCGCATGGTTGGTTGTTGGGTTGCCACAACTTGGCCATTGACGCTTAATTCAATCGTGCTGAGACCCATTGGATGATAGCCATGAGCCAGCACTTGAATCTCGCCAAGTTCCAAAGCGCTGCCAGCTAATGGTGCGTCGATCCACACTTGAGGCATAATTTGGGCTTGACTTGGTGCGGCTGCTGGTTGCTGTTGGCAAGCACCCAAGAGGCCAATTAACAAAATTCCAAGCCATCGTTTCATGGTTGCACCGTTAGTTTCAATGAAAAATCGCCTAGCTCGCTACTGCAACGTTGGTTGCGATTGGCAAGTTGGCGCTCGGCTTGAAGTGTAAAGTTCAATTTGGGGTCATTCGATTGCCCAATTTGTTCGAGCAAGGCTTGATCAACAGCAACTGTAACCAAGCCATTCGTGGGCCAAGTTGCTAAATCAATTGTTTGGCTAGCGCTCCCGATTTGCAGGCTGGCGCTGGCGGGGCAGGCTTCGTTGGCTGGCTCAGGTTGACTTGCGACACTAAAACTTAATTCTAAGCCACCAACTGATTGATCGAGTCGCGGCAAAATAAAACTCACACTGCCATCAAACCAGCTGGCCGTGTAGCGCCGACAGGCAGTTTCGGCCACAGCATTGCGCTGAAGTAGCAACAAACTACTGACATAGGGATAATTCAGGCTGGTTGATTGGCTTTGGTTGATCGGCAAGGCTGGGCAGCCATCACCAACCGTTTGCTGAGCCACGCCTGCATTCAGATTAAACAAACTTGGGGCGAGGGTATAGCTACCTGCTGCCAATTTAAGCGCTGGCAAACAGAGCACTTCACTATCCAGCGAAACGGCCAAACCACGAAAAGCTTGCACACTCAAACATTCATCGGTTGGGCTGGGCATGGTACGTGGAGCCAAAAACACCAAGCGTTGTTCAGGATTAACGCGGGTTAATTCGAGCGGCGTTCCAGCCAAGCGATCGTTAATTTGAAAGCCTTCAAGATTGGCGTTGGCACTACAATCTTGGCCGTCAGCGCTTGGAAAACAGGCCTGTTCGCTCCATTGCCAGGTTAGAACGGTCGCTCCCGCCGCCAGATTGGTGCTACAAGCCGTCCGCCAAAAATCATCAGCTTGCGGCGCTGCTTGCACACACTCCTCAAGATCGGTGGTTAAGCGAAGGTTGGTTGGCGGCGCAATTGTGCTGAGCGTAGGCACTTGCTGAATTTGGGTGCTAGTGTTCAATTGGCCTTGCAAACTGAATAAATCGGCATCGAGGGCAATTATTTGCTCCTGCCCAAGACTTAATGTGGTGCTGGTGTTGCCCAATAATTGTGGCTGCGTGCCATTCCAGCCCCAGCATTCCAAATTCCAAGTTTGGCTGGCGCTGATCGCGGTTAGTGGTAAAGCGCTGGCTAAATCGTAGCCGCCAGCAATTGGCAGCAAAAAGCCTTGATTGGGCACTCGTTGCCATGGGCCGTTTGCTAACGAGCTATAACAATAAACATCGCTGACGGCTATTTTTGGCGTGAGCAGCAAACTGGCAAATTGAGGCACTTGCAACGTGGCACAAGCCGAATCAGCATTCTCTAGTGCCACCACTGGGCTAGCCGCTGCCCCAGCTGGATTAAACGCCACCACATAATAGAGCGTTTGGCCAAAATCGGCTGGTTCTTGCCAAAGCTGTGGGCCAGAACCATTGGCGGCAACGGTTGCCACCAACTCAAAATGGTTTTGCGTTGGCCCAGCCCGATAGATAAAAAAGCCATCAGCATCATCTGATGTGGGCGTAAACACCAACTGGGTTTGGCAATTGCTGCTGCCAACCAGCGCCTCAGGAGCTAACGGCACATTGGCTGTGCCAAAACGGCGCTGCAAATCAAACCAGATTGCATTGGGGTCGTAGGGTGTAGCCAACGGCAAATTGGCAACATCAGCCGGAAGTGGCGTTTGAGTCGCGCTCAGGCTGGTGGTAGTGCTGATGGGGGTAAATTGACCAGCCAACTGAATCGTAATCGATTGATCGCTGCCCAAGGGCTGGTTCAAGGGCAAATTGCCAAGCTGTGGGTTGAGCTTCAGCAGAGTTTGGGGCGCAACGTCAAAGGCTTTGCTCAGGCTTTCCAGGCTTTCACCTGCTGACTGTTGCACTTGGAAGGTCGCAACAGGCTCATATGGCATCACAGCATTCAAGCGCACAATCGCCGAAGTTGAGGGAATTTTGCTGGTATCGTTGGTGCGAGCAACCAAACTGTGGTCGCCCAAGCCAAGAGATTGCCAAGCAAATAAGCCTTCGTATAGCGTTGCATTATTGGCTGCTTGCAGCGCCCATGGCTGACCATCAGCCCATAATTCGACGTTCTCAATCGGCTGGCTGCCCCACGAGCGCGAATGCACCGTCAGCACTTTGCCCACTGGAATCAAACTCTGATTGAAAGGGTATTGCAACTGGGTAAAGAGGGTTGGTGGCGTTGGTGAAAGTTGGGCGACAACTGGCTGCACCAACAAGGCATAGCCAATCAAGCCAACCAGCAGCGCCAAACTGAGAATGGCAATAATTAACATTCCAGCACGTCGGCTCATCATAACTACCTCCCGTTGAAGCCCAGCCATAGCTGCACCCCAAACGGTTATACGTAAAGACGCTGGTCAGATCGTGAAGTTGCGCAGCGTCGGATCACCGATGCGTAATCCGACGCTTGGTCTTTACGTTGCATTGCGCAATCATTCAATTAAAGGTTGTTGATTACGCTTGTGTATGTCACTTTGAGCTATTGACGAATCGTTGCTGCTGCTTATTTCCCAATCAAGGGTAGGTAAACCGCGTTGGCTTCGATGGTGAGTATGCCAGCGCTAAAGCTCATTTGGTAGTGTTGAGCCTGCAAACTACCTTGGCTAATTGGATACTCACCAAGCGGGCTGGTGAGGGTTGCGGTGGTGGTTAATGTGCCAGTTAATGCACTTGCAGCCGTATCTTGCAAGCGCAAGCCAGTTACTTGATAGCTCAAGGGCGGGTTGGGTTGGCCGAATAAACGACGTTGGTTATCAGCAACGACCTGCAATGGCGCTTTGGCAACGGTCAGCGTAAAGCTTTGCGTTACCATTGTACCAATTCCGTTGCTCACTTGGAAGATCAAATTTGGGAAACTACCGCTGGTGGTCGGCGTACCCGCCAAAATTCCAGTTTGGCTATCGAAGCTCAAGCCTGCTGGCAAGTTGCCAACAAGATTGAGAGTTGGGGTTGGCATGCCGCTCGCCGTCAGGGTGTGGCTATAGATCGCGCCATAGCTCGCCGCCGTGGGCAAGCCACTGGTAATCAACGGTGCAACGCCAATTGTGGTCGTATCGCTGACTTGAACCGTGGTTTGCAATTCGCCAGCATCGCGATAGCTGAGGCTGGCTTGATGCTCAATTGTGCCTGTGGCATTGGGCTTGACCGTGGTGGCAACCTGCAACAAGCCTTGGCTAGCCGAGGCAAATGGTGTGGTCAGATTGAAGGTTACTAGGCCATTTTGCTGGCTACATGTGCCCGCCAAGGGGCTGGCAATTGTACAACCGTTGTAGCTTAATTGGCTTGGCACAAGATACTGCACTTGGACTTCAGTTGCCGGGCGAGCGCTTGGCTCAGTTTGTTGATTATTCAAGCTCAGCGAGGCAATAACCGAGGTGTTGGGTTGCACGCTGGTTAAGCCATCGCTCAGGTTCAAGTGCATGCGAGGAGTTTGGGCGCTAATTTGATAGATCGAAACCGAGCCGCTCACTTCGTTAGCAACCAACAACAAGGGCTTGCCAGTTGGGCTATCTTCGGCGGCGATCACATGCATGCCTTCAGGCCCAAGATCATCGGGCGTGCCAGTAACATAGCTGCTGGGGAAGCTACGCGCAGCGAAATATTCGAGAAATTGGGGCGCGTGCGGGTTGCTCACGTCGTAGGCCATAATTCCGCCCATCCGCTCCAAGCCGACAAAGGCATAGCTGCGGCCATCAATCGTCGCTACCGCCAAAGCTTCTGGCTCTGGGCCTTTATCGTCGCTACGGTTATCGCGGCTGTGGGCGGTGTTATTGGCATTAAAATTATTTGGAAACGTAGCGGCAGTCCGGGTTTCCAAATCATCGCCACTATCAAATACCAACTGACCTGTCGTACCATCCCAAATTGAGAATGAGCGTGCGCCAAATGAATAGAGTGCATGGTGCTGCCCGCCAAAGTTGCCCTTAGTATTGGTGATATTCAAGCGCCCAAGTTGGGCATCTTGTTGCAGGCTGGCAGCGTTGGTAAACACGCTCGAATCAAGCATCACATTTTTGATCCGCACTTCTTCGGTAAATCCGGTGTAGTCGCGGGCATCACCTTCATTGGCAGTTACCAAATAGGTTTGGTTATTGGCAGCATAGCTATTAATCGTATCTGGCTGATACATACCCAACACAGGCCATGGCGCAATTGCATTCATGCCATCGCTATCGCTGGGATCAAGCCCATAGCCCGCGAGATTGTGATTTTTATAGCCCAAAGCTTTGAGCCATTGCACCCGCCCTGCATTCAGATCGATCAAGGCCAAGCCATTATTTTCTTGCAGCGTCACATAGGCTTTGCTCGAATCGGCAGAGATTGTTAAATATTCCGGCTCTAAATCTTGGGCGACGCTGGCGTTTGGCCCGAAAATTCGAATTTGCGGGTCAAGCTCAGCATGGCGACTGCCACCCAGATTAAAATCAGTAAAGCCAACCAAGCTTGATGAAAGCACGCTGGTGGTTGTAATGTTGGCAAAATTTTGCGGCAAATCGATAATCGCCACCGCCCCCTCAGGATCAACCGAATCAACTTGGTTGTAGCTGTTGGGTTCGCCCTCAATTGCCACCACGATCCGGCGGCCATCGGGCGTGAAGGTCAGCATATCGGGCACTGCTCCAACTGTGATTTCATTCAAAAACACGCCATCGCGATTGAACAACACCACCCGCCCAGGATCGGTTTTGACGGCAGCATTGGCGGCCACCGCGACTAAGCCATTGTGCACGGCCACGCTGTTGGGCACATTGCTGCTGGTGGGCGTAATGGCGATCGTTGTAAGCAACTGCGGGTTGGCCGGATTGCTCAGATCAACAATATCCAAGGCGCTGTTAAAGCCATTGATCAAGACCATGCGCTGGCTTTGCGGATCAAAATCGACAATTTCAGCTGCCCGTGGATCAGCGCTACGAAATGGGCCTGGGTTATAACGGCCAATTCGCGTGAGTTTGATTGCCGGAGTGGGGTCGGTTGGAACGCCAGTTGTGGTGAGCGCTGGGGTTGCCAAGCTTGCGTGGGGGAGGGTCGCTAACAATAAACTTAATCCTAGCCCGTATGCTGTTCGCCGAAAACGCATAGCCAATTGCTCCTCATAGAAGAAATATTATTCACACAGCGATTTTTTGCACCAGCCCTAAGCCATCGAGTATCATAGGCGTTGATTAACAAACAACAATCAACAGGTTAAATCTGCTACGATAGGATTTTTGCAATGCGTTTTGATATTTTGACCTTGTTTCCGGCCATGTTTACTGGCCCGCTGACCGAAAGCATTTTGAAACGGGCGGCTCAGGCTGAATTATTGCAATTTCACTTGCATGATATTCGCGATTACGCCACCGACAAGCATAAGATGGTCGATGATTCGCCAACTGGCGGCGGGGCAGGGATGGTGATGAAGCCTGGGCCGTTGGCGCTTTGCACTCAGACAGTACTGTCCGCCGATCCCAATCCAGCTCCGGTGGTGCTGATGACTCCCAGCGGACGTGTGTTTAACCAAACGATCGCCCGTGAATGGGCGCAATTGCCGCGTTTAGTGCTGGTGTGTGGTCATTACGAGGGCATCGATGAGCGCTATATCGAACGTTATGTGACCGATCAAGTGTCGTTGGGCGATTTTGTACTGACTGGCGGTGAGCTGGCAGCAATGACTATTGTCGATGCAGTTGGCCGCCTCGTGCCCGAAGTGCTCGACCCTGAATCGCTGCTGCACGAAAGCCACGACGATGGCCTATTGGAATATCCACATTACACCAAGCCCGCCGAATGGAATGGGGTTGCCGTGCCGCCAATTTTGCTGAGTGGGCATCACGCCAAGATTGCCCAATGGCGACATGAGCAGCGTTTACGCCGCACCTTGGAGCGCCGCCCCGATATGTTGCGCCATGCCACGCTCTCCAAAAAAGATCGTCAGTTACTCAAAGAATGGGGCTGGGAAGAAAAATCAGAAGGCAAAAATCAAAAGGCAGAAGGCTAAGATCTAAGAAGAGATAGCTATGAGCTATCGGAATTAATGAGCTACCACAAAAACGTTCCGATAGCCCATAGCTTTCATCCTTACAATCCTTCGTGCGCTTCGCGTCCTTCGTGGATCAAACCTGCTCCCCGACCCCCAACAACTGATCCCCAAGCCTTACAACCGTGGATCGATTGGCTCGCTTTCAAGCGCAAGCACCCCAAAAACACATTCATGCACACGGCGTAATGGCTCACGATTGACAAAACGATCGAGGGCTTCGAGGCCTAAGGCAAATTCGCGCAGCGCTAACGAACGTTTGCCACTCAGGCCGCGCTGGCGTAAGCGCTCCAAATTTTCGGGCAAATCGTATTCAGGGCCATAAATGATCCGCAGATATTCAGCGCCACGACATTTAATTGCTGGTTGTACGATGCCGCGCGAATTCTGCACAACCCATTGTTTGGGCTTGATGACGATGCCTTCGCCACCCGCCGCTGTGAGTTTTTGCCACCATGCAATTGTTTGCTCAACGCTGGCTTGATCGTGCAAATCGACTAGGCGATAGGGTGTGGCTACCAATAAACGTGGCTCGGCCTCGGCCAAGGCTGCCAAAGTTTGCATATGCCACTCGTGGTCACGATCATACAATGGGCGTTGTTCACAAGCTAAAAGATGAAACGGCGCTAACCGCAAATCATCGAGGCTGCGGACTGGCCAGCAATAGTGTTGGTAGGCCTCAACATAGCCTTGCACCGCCTGTTGGCGCAATTGAGTATGGGCAATCAGCGCTTGCAACTCAACCGATTCGGGCAGGCGCGTGACCGTTTGGCGCAACGCGGCTTGGGCGGCGCTCATGCTAGCGGTTGCGGCAGCTCCGACGGGCGCATATTGATTTTGAATCAAATCATGCGCTTTGGCCGACCACGGCAGCAGTTCACAATCTAAGGCAAACCAGCCTGAATCGAAGCTTTCCCACCAATTAAGCTTACTAATTGCTTGTTGCAGCCGTTGCAAAAAGGCCGTTTCAAGCTCAGGATCGCTAAAGAAGCGCCGCCCAGTACGGGTGTAGCAAACGCCAATTTGCTCGCCAGTTACGCCAAAGCGCTCACGAGCAACCTCGCTATCGCGGCAGATAATCACAATCGCCCGCGAACCCATATGCTTAGCTTCGCACACAACTTCATTAACCCCCGCCCGCCGATAATATTCTAAGGCTTCGGCAGGATGCTCCAAGAAACTGCCAAGTTGGCTAGTTTCAGAGGGCGACATCGTTGGTGGTAAGTAGATCAGCCATTGTGGCTCGATAGCAAAACGGCTGATCACTTCCAATGCGGCGCTGGTTTGTTCTTCGCGCAGGTTGATTTGGCTGATCAAGCTGGTGCTAATTTGCAATTTGCCTTGAAAATCGCTCAAATCGAGCACTTGATCATGCGCTTGTTGAGCTGAAAGTTGGGTTGCATTCATTTCCAAAGGCCGTTTGGGAATGGCATATTGGGCAAAGGCTGGCACTCGCACAAACTCACGCTCGGGATAACGCAGCGCGGTGAGTGCTCCGCCAAAGGCACAGCCAGTATCAATATCAACCGTGTTGTTCAGCCATTCGGGCTGGGGAATTGGCGTATGGCCATAAACAACCAAACCCTCGCCGCGATATTCTTTGGCCCAGGGGTAGCGCACGGGCAAGCCAAACTCATCGGTTTCGCCCGTAGTTTCGCCATATAAGGCAAATTCGCGCACGCGCTTCGACATCCGCCCTTGTAACTCTTGTTTCATGCCAGCATGGGCTACCACCAACTTTCCATCATCAAAAATTAAATGACTGACCATACCTTCGATAAAATGGCGCACTGCTTGGCGAAAAGCCTCATCAGTTTCAGCCAACGCTTGCATCGTTTCGGCCAGGCCATGAGTTTGTTTGACTTTACGTCCAGCCAAAGCCCGCGCTAATTTATCGTCGTGGTTACCTGGCACGCACAAGGCTGCGCCGGTTTCAACCATACTCATCACCAAGCGCAACACGCCAACTGAATCTGGCCCGCGATCAACTAAATCGCCGACGAACACTGCGCGGCGGCCAGCAGGCGGCGTAACCGTAAAGCCATAATTGTGGCCTGGCGTGAGATTAATGCTATAACCCAATTCCAGCAGCAAGCGCTCAAGTTCAGGGTAACAGCCATGCACATCGCCAATAATATCGAAAGGGCCATGCTCAACTTTACGGTTGCTCCAAGCGCGTTGGCGCACAATTTCAACGCTATCAACCTGCTCAGGCGTAACGCTATGCACCACCCGAAAGCCTTCATCGTGCAGCGTGCGCAGCGAACGCCGCAAATTATCGATTTGGCGCTTGACCACAAAATCGCCAAAATCGCGATTGGGGCGACCTAAATTGCGCTCCAAACAGACGCGTTCAGGCGTGTGCAGCACAATCGCCACGGGCCAGACGTGATAATGCCGCGCCAAGGCTAACAACGGTTTCCGTGCTTCGGCCTGCACATTGGTCGCATCGATCACAGTCAAACGGCCCAAGGCTAGGCGCTTGGCAGCAATTGTATACACTAAATCAAAGGCATCAGCTGAGACCGATTGATCAGTTTCATCATCGGTGAGCATTGCGCGACAGGCATCGGACGAAATAATTTCGGTGGGCTTGAAATAGCGCTGCGCAAAGGTCGATTTGCCTGAGCCAGAAGCCCCAACCAATACCACCAACGACAATTCAGGTATTCCTAATTCCATGAAACCAGCTCCTTAGTCCACTTGGGCGCGACGCACTTGGAGCAACCAAGCATTCGCCGCCGCTAGATCGGGCAAAATTGGCAGTTTGGTTGCGGCATAGGCTTGTTCAAATTCAGCATGCAGGGCAATTCGCCAACGATTAATCGTATCCCATTCCAATTCGCCAGCGCGAATCGCCATCAGTTGATCGTGTTCGGCAACGTGACGCAAGCGTAATTCGCCATGGCGCAAAGCGTGGATGCCGCTCAGCAACAAGCGAATCAAATGCATCACATGTTTCCAGCGCAAGCTGCCATGAGTGCGTAAATCGCGCTCAAGCAGGCGAAATTGGGCCAACACATAGCTGTTATGGCTTTGATAGATCCGGCTGGTCAGCAGTTTATGGCGCATTGCGCGTAGCTCCAAGGCCAACGGCGAGGCATGCTCAACCATGTCGGTATACAAACATTCAAGCGCATTTGGATTGGCTCGCAACAGCAAATTCAAAAATTTTTGCACTTCCCAATAGTGTTCTTGGGTTTCAACAAATTCATATTGTTCAGGCACGGTCGCCAAGCCCCAATCTACTGCTGCTGCTGGCACAAAAAAGCCACGCCAATCAGTATCCGATTCAGGCGTATCCAAGCCATAAGCGCGTGAGCCAACCACACAACGATAGTGAATCCATTGGCGGTTTTCAGCGAGTTGCGGTTGCTCCAAGCCCAACAATGGGTCGTTGAATTGCTTACGCAGGCCAAAATCTTGGCGGGTGAGTTGCAAAAGCGTACCATCAACACAGCGCACCGTGTAATATTCGCTATGTTCGCAGGGCGTTGCAACCACTTGAGCCACACTATGTTTGGCCTGATTATCGATCGTGCGCAACAGCACCACATGGGTTCCGAGCGCCAAATGCAGTTTAGGTTGCATCTTCAAACACCCCCAATTGCGACGGCGCACCATGGTTGGGATCTTCGGGCCCCAACGGCTCGATGCTGACGCGATAGTTGTAGCTTGCCGCAACTCGTTCGGCCCAAACTGCAAATTCAGCCCGCGTCCATTCAAAACGATGATGGCGGTGGCGCAGCTGGTCGGCGGGCAAACTTGGAAACAATTGATTGTACTCACGGTTGGGCGTGGTTACGAGCACCAATTTCGGGCGGGCAAAACCAAATACAGTTCGTTCAAAGGCCGCCAAATGGCCAAGCTCAAGGTGCTCCAAAACTTCGACGATTGCGGCGGCATCGAAGCCTTTCAAGCGAGCATCGCGATAGAGCAACGAGCCATGCAGCAAGCTCAGGCGTTGGCGTTGACGTTCGGGCAAGCGTTCAATCCGTTGCTGTAAAATTGCCAACGCACGGGTGCTCAAATCCATGCCAACGACCGCACTAAATTGGCTCTCTTTGAGCAATTCACGTAAGAGCTTGCCTTCACCACAGCCTAAATCGAGAATGCGTTGTGCTCCGCTGGCCTTCAACCGCTGTACAATTACATTATGGCGCTGAGTATGCAGGCTTTGGCGTTCAGTTGGTTCGCTCACTTGCTCCTGATCTAGCTCGGTTTGAGTTGTGGTTTCAGGCGCAACTGCTTGGAGCAAATGCTCAAGCGCAGCGCTGGTAAGGCTTTTTTGATAGCGCAAATAACGGGTTGTAATCAACTCGCATTCTGGATGTTGCGCCAACCACCCATCGCCTTTGCGTAACAATTTGCTCACCTCGTCATTGCCAATCCAATAGTGTTTAGCATTATCTAACACAGGGATGAGCACATATATGTGCGTGAGCAATTGTTTAACCGTGAGATTGGCAGTTAATTTAAGCGCAAGATAGCTATTTGCTGGATTATCATTGGCAATTGGCTCGGCGCTAACCTGATAGCCCAACGGCTCAAACAACCGTTGAATTAAGCTTAAACCAGCCTTCGCCCGCACTGCCACAACTGGCAACTCGACGGTTAGCGGCAACACCAAATCGACCAACTCTGGGCGTTTTTTACAAATCCCTGCCATGGCGCTCGAAAAAACATCACCCATGGCAACACATAGCAACGACGAAGCCACATATGGGCGATCGTTGACATATTGGCTGAGCATGCCCTCGCTGCCACGATTGCCGCGCACCAACGCCACCGGATCGACATCAAGCAATAGGGCGATGGTACAGCGCTCGGCGCTGGCTTCGGGGTAGAAGATATGGGCCGAGCCAAAGGGGAGCGGGAAGGTTTGCACCCGATCAGGATGCTTATGTAAAATAAAACTCAAGTCGGTTGCAGGTGTATGGGTGGTTGTTAATCTGAGTAGCATCAGCAGACTCCCTCTAAATCCATCTCGGCATGATGGCTATTTAACCACAAAAAACCCTCTTGCAATCCATCGCAAGAGGGAAGCCGCGATTCATCATTCGACCGACAAGCAGACTTAGCCAAGCATCAACTGCTTTTCGCCGACACCCAGCATGCGCATCGCATCGCTTGGGCTACGAGCCACCCGCAGATCTTCGCCAAACGAAATGCCTAAGTTGGTCAAAATCATCGCCATCGAGGCCGAAATACCACAAAGCACGACTTGGGTTCCCAACAATTTGACCGTTTGAATCGTTTGGGTCAGCAACCCGCAGCCATAGGTATCGATATGGGCAATACTAGTAACATCAAGCACCACTGCGCGAGCACGCTGCTCGTGGACCCGTTTCAATAAGGCTTCGCGAAAGGTATCGATCCGTTGATCATCGAGATGCCCAACAATTGGGGCATAAATCACGTCGTGGGCTAATTCAGTAATTGGCACTTCTAGATCAGCAATTTGCTCGCGTAATTGTTTTTCCAGCTCAATTTGCTTTTTCAAATCGCCGTTGGTTGAGAGCAAAACCTCATTTTTGAGCGCCAACGCAGCGTTCGATTCCGTAATCGAATCGATCATGCTAATCAAGCGTTGATTGAATTGCCATAACAAAAAGCCAATAATAATAAAGATCCCGATAATCACTGCTGCATTCAAATAGACAAACCATGACAAGACTTGATATTCTTTAAATGGGCTAAATAAACCAGCAAAAAAAGCCACAATACTGCTACTAATTGACGTAACAACAATCGTACCTTTTTGCTCATTAGAAATATATTGTAGCCCGGTAATTGCTACAATTAATGGCGTAAACATATAGCCAGTTGATAAAATTGGCTGGATCAAAGCCAATATAATCGTTGAAAACAGTAAACTTGCCCCAATCGACCAGACGACTGTGGTGTTACTATAATTATCGTAACCATACCACATAAAACCACAGATGAGCGCATTTACTCCCATAATGCTACTAACTATTAAAAGAACTGTATTCGAAAATACAGTTCCTAAGCCCAAAAACGCTAAACCAAATACACCAATGATGACCGTCAATGAAATAACAACCTGCAACAGGCGTTCACGCACAATACTGAGATCCATGGGATTCCTCGGTAGATGTCTGATAACGAGAGGTCATGGTAGACCAATCGTGGTTTGCTCGCATCCAGGTAGCTAAACCATCGACAAAGCGATACAAGCTTGGTGAACAAATCTCAGGAGCCAATTTATCGAGCATAATGCGTTCGCGAGTGAATTGGTTGATTGTATCATTATGCAAACGGGCGACATAATTTAATGCTTCGCCGATTGGTAATTGATGTTGCGTATGCACGAGATACACCAAATTTTGCCAATCGCCAGCTAATAATTCTTTACGCAACGAAATAATATCATTTGAGTAGAACACCACCCGATTAACATATTCACACAAACGCCGCACCATGGGATGCAAACGCACTTGGGGATGCAGGAAATCGTTATTGCCAAATTCAATCAAAGCCAAGCATAAATAAGTACCACTGGTATATAAACGTTGCATTGCATAGGTTTTTTGAGTTGGAATATAGCCCTGAGCACGGTTGTTAGCTTCCCATTGCACTGCTGCAAACGATTTGCGCAATGAATCAAAAAAGTAGTGTTGCCAGGCTTCGGGCGAACCTTGCACAAGTCGGCTGGTTACATCGCCCATTGCTTGCACAATTGGCAAATCGTGGCGCTTGGCAGGCGAACCTTTGAGTACCTTCATCAAGCGTTGCAACAAGGTTGCCATGGCCCCGGCATCATGCTCACGGCCAAAGCGATCCAATTGATCATCTAAGAGAAAGAGGCTGGTGCTCCAATCGGCAATGGTTGGCATGCGCTCAGTTAAAGCATTAGGATAAGCTCGCGCCATCAAGGTACCATAGCCACGTTGATTAAAAGAGAGCCGCGTCTCCAAATCATCGAGCAAGCCAAAGCTATCAGCCCATGCTTGGGTTGAGGCTTGAATCGCAACCGCATCGGGATGAATCGCCGCCGGAAATGGGCAATAGAGCACCGGAAGATCACGAGGCATAAGCGTGGCTAAGTGATGCAATGTAGTACGGGTTGGCATTGAGTCAATCTCCTAGATGCTTGACAAACCTAATGCAAATTGGTTGTTTCAGCAAATAATTCATCTCTACGTTTCATGCAGCATACGACAATTCGGTAAGTTTAGTAGCATAACGGCTAGTAATATCCGACCAATCATAATTTCCGCGCATCAATGTCATCATACCGTTTAATACTTTTTGAAGTGCCACGCTACAATTTTTCAGTTGAGTGGTAGTTGTTATAAATTGTTGAATACAATGATTATGCTCATTGGCGACTATTTCTAAGGCTTCAGGAATACTCATACCTCGTTTTAATGCAACAATTGCTCCATAATTATGCCAATCGCCTTGACGTAATTCTTTTTTAACTGAAACAAGATCATTACATAAACTCAGTACAAGGTTCGTCCAATTTTGTAGATTGCGTAAGTCGATTGATTGACGTTCATCAGCGGTTAAATAACTTGCATTCATAAATTCAATAAACGCAATATAGATCGCAACAGCACTAGTAAATTTACGATAGTGCAAGTATTCAATTTCGCTGGGAATAATCGAGTACAGCCGATTGTGGGCTTCCCATTGATTGCCAATAAAATAATCGTCAACCTGTTGGGTAAAAACCTCAAACCATGCCAGTGGTGCTAGCGCCCGCATCCGACCCATAATATCAGCGAGGGCTGTAACTAATAGTGGTTCGTCGGCAGCAACCGTGGCTCCGCGAATAACTGCCCCAAGCCGCTGATGCAAGCGAGCCAACGCTTGAGGGTCATGGCCAATTCGCGCTTCGTCACATTGATCATCAAGTTCAAACAGCCAAGCATTCCAATCGCTGATAATTTGCAGCCGCTCAACACTCGCATACGGATAACAACGGGCAATCAACAAGGTATAGTTGTAATCAAGAAAAGCTTTACGCCGCGCTTCGCTCAATAAACCTTGTTCAAGCACCCATTTGGTCGTCTGCTGTTGAACCTCCGCTGCCAATGGATGGATTTGCGCAGGAAACGGTGATTCCAACTTGGGAATGGTTGCTGGAACCGTTCTCGCTAATTGTTGTAGGTGTGCTGTATTTGGCATAACATACCTCATCTACACGTTCTACACGGGCTACCATCTGCGCTTCTCACGGCGACACATGGCGAGTAGGTTAAATTACCTTGGTACTACCTTAATCTATCCACCTAACCTATGTCTATCACCCAAAGCGCATTCTTTAGTCCTCTCTTTGATCACCGCTATAGGTGAATCAGTTAATAGCTACTTAGCTACACAAATGTACACACACATCGCGATTATATGAATATAAAGTGATATAACACATTGCGTTATACCACTTTTGACTATACCTTTAGTACTAGTACCTAGGGTGTTATTGGCAAGAAATGGTAACTTCTGTAGTAGCTAACTCAACTAATACCCAGCCACGAACGCTATTAATCAGCCAAATTTTGCTGGCCGCCCAAAGATCGGCTAGGACTAAAGTACGCTCTTGGATAGCGCGTTGTTGCAACAATTCGGCACGATAAGTTCCGGCCAATAAGCCAACTTCGACTGGGGGAGTCCAACGCTGGCCATCAAGTTCAAGCACGAGGTTGCCTCTGGTAAATTCGGTCAATTGACCATGCTCATTCCATAGCAACACATCAAAATCTGTGGGGGATTGTTGGGTGTACTCGTCGTACAATCTGCGGTTAGTCGTTTTGTGGTAGAGGAAGCGGTTCTGGGAGTTAACCGCTGTTGCCGCCAAGCTCACCTTTTGGCCATCGGCGGTCGGCGTTAGCGGGCTGCTACTAATTGCAATATCACCTGTATGGGTGAGGTTCAAACGCACTCGCAACGCAGTTGAATGGCCAAAGCTATGCTGATTGAGCGCATTCAGCACGGCGCTTTGGTCGTAGGCAAAGCCAAAATAGGCCGCCGAATCGTGCAAACGTCGTAGATGGTGTTCAAGCAACCAGTAACGCTGACCATCCCAACGCAGCGTTTCGATCAGATCAAATTGGGGCCAGCGCTCGGTCAATAACTGAGCTTTGAGTTGGGCTTCAGCATATTCGTCGTCAGCCTGCGAATCCCAAGTAATACCGCCGCCCACGCCATATTCGGCCTGCTGGCGCTGTTGGTCGATCCATACGGTGCGAATGGCCACATTAAAGGTTGCGCTGCCATCAGGCCGCAGTATGCCAATCGCCCCACAATAAACCGCCCGTGGATCAGCCTCGAACTGGCGAATCAGTTCCATGGTTTTGACTTTGGGAGCACCAGTGATCGAGCCACAGGGAAAGAGCGCTTGCAGAATATCAAGCAGGCTGGTGTTCGGCTTGGTTTTGGCGGCAACAGTTGAGGTCAGTTGCCAAACGGTGCGATAGCGCTCTAGCTCGAATAAACGTGGCACGCCAACGCTGCCAATCGCTGCGACTCGCCCCAAATCGTTGCGCAACAGATCAACAATCATCAAATTTTCGGCACGGTTTTTCTCCGAGGCCAATAATTGACGGGCCAAGCGTTGATCTTCTTCAGGCCAACGCCCACGCGGAGCCGTGCCCTTCATTGGCTTGGTGGTTAACCGCTGATCACGCCAATCGAAAAAGAGTTCGGGCGAAGCCGAGAGAATTTGATACTCGCCAAGATTGAGGTAGGCACAATAGTTGGCAGCTTGAGCCGCCCGCAAATCATGATAAAAGGCTAACGGATCGCCGTTAAACGTGGCTCGTAGTCGCAAGGTATAGTTAACTTGATAGGTTTCACCACTGGCAATCGCTGCATGAATCGCCGCGATCGCTTGGCGGTAGTGTTCAAGGCTAATCGTCGGTTGCCACGGCGAGAGCTGGTAGTGCTGCGTTGTTGGTTCAACCACTTGAGGCACAGCAAAGGCCGCAAACCAGACCAACGGCAATGCGGCTGGTGGATACGATTGCAAGGCCGAATCAAAGGCGACTGCTGCCTCGTAGCTCACATAGCCAATTACATACGCTCCAGCTTGCGCCGCCGCCTGAGCGGCTTGAATCGTCGGCAGCACCTCGGCACTGGTCGTCGCTTGGTAGATTGCCAAGGGTTGACGAAACTCCAACGCTTGGGGCTGACCAGTTGCATCAGCAAAATCAAAACGCCCATAAATCGCACTCACGAATTGTTGCCTCCCAACAATAAAGCCAATTGGCATAGCCCGCAACGATATGCTACTCTAGCGGCATGCACACCGGTTTCTAGCCCACGAGGTTTCTGATGACTGCGACAATTCTAGATCAGATTTTTGCCCATAAACGCACCGAGGTCGAGCGCCAAAAATTGAAGATCCCCCAAGCTAAACTTGAACAACAACTTGGCAACGCCCCCAAGCCGCGTAGCTTGCGCCAAGCCTTGCGCCAACCTGATCGGATTAGCTTGATCGCTGAGGTCAAAAAGGCCAGTCCATCCAAAGGGGTCTTTTTAGAGAATTTCAACCCAACTGAACTAGCTGAAACCTACGCTAGCAATGGGGCGGCTGCGATTTCGGTGTTAACTGATGTGCGCTTTTTTCAAGGCAGCTTAATCTATTTACGCTCAATTCATGAGCACCTTGATACATTGGGCTATGCTACGCCCCTGTTGCGCAAAGATTTTCTCTATGATCCCTATCAAATTTATGAGGCCCGCGTATCGGGAGCCGATGCAATTTTGTTGATCGTGGGCATGCTCGATGATCAAACGCTGCATGAGTTGTATCAATTAACCTATGGCTTGGGTATGGAAGCCTTGGTTGAGGTGCATACTGAGGCTGAAATGGCCCGTGCTCAGGCATTACAAGCCCAAATTATCGGCATCAACAATCGTGATCTGCATAGTTTTAGCGTTGATCTTGCGACAACTCAACGGGTTAGCGCTAGTTTGCCTGCAATTGGCGACCCTCAGCGGCCTGTGTTGGTGGCCGAAAGTGGCATCCATGGCCCTGATGTGCTGCCAACGTTGCGTGAATGGGGTGTTGAGGCAATTCTCGTAGGCGAATCGATCGTGCTAGCCCCCGATCATGCGGCCCATGTTCGCGCCTTGAGCCAAAAAGCGTAAAGAATAGAGCGCATAGCATCGAGAACCTAAGGTTTTTTAGCGCAGATGGGATTTAGGGATCAGGGGCTAGCGATTAGGAATCAGGATTGCTGATAGGGCTAGATAATTCAAATCTGATCCCTAGCCCCTGAATCCTGACCCCTCGTCCTTCGTGTCCTTCGTGGATCACCACACCCGATCCCCAACAACCAATCGCCAAATTCAAGTACAATAAGGCCGAATGAACTCTGGCCTAGATGTGAGGTGTTTGTGGATAACAAAGTTATCTACTCGATGATTCGGGTGAGCAAAATTCATCCGCCGAATAAGCAAGTTTTGAAGGATATTTCGTTATCCTATTTTTATGGTGCAAAAATTGGCGTACTCGGGGCGAATGGCTCGGGTAAATCCAGCCTGTTGCGCATTTTGGCGGGCGTTGATCAAGAGTTTCAAGGCGAAACGGTTTTAGCGCCAGGCTATACCATCGGCTATCTTGAGCAAGAACCCCAACTTGATGCCAGCAAAACGGTGCGCCAAATCGTTGAAGAAGCAGTCAAACCCGTCGTTGATGCCTTGCGCGAATACGATGAAATCAACGCTAAATTCGGCGAATCCATGAGCGACGACGAGATGGATGCGCTGATCCAACGTCAAGGCGAGGTGCAAGATAAGCTTGACCAAATGAATGCCTGGGATTTGGATAGCCGCCTCGATTTCGCCATGGATGCCTTGCGCTGCCCTCCATCGGATACGCCAGTTGAGGTGCTTTCTGGTGGCGAACGCCGCCGCGTGGCGCTCTGTCGGCTGTTGCTCGAAGAGCCAAGCATTTTGCTGCTCGACGAACCAACCAACCACCTTGATGCCGAATCGGTGGCTTGGCTCGAAAAGCACTTGCAAGAATATCCTGGTACAGTCATCGCGGTTACCCACGATCGCCACTTTTTAAATAATGTGGCTGGCTGGATTTTGGAGCTTGATCGTGGGCAGGGCATTCCGTGGAAGGGCAATTATTCGTCGTGGCTTGAGCAAAAACAACAACGTCTAGCCAACGAAGAAAAAGCCGAATCACAACGCCAAAAAACCCTCCAACGCGAGTTGGATTGGATTAACATGGCTCCGAAGGCCCGTCAAACCAAGAGCAAAGCCCGCATCAACGCCTACGAACAATTGCTCAGCCAAAATACGGAAAAAGCTCAAGGTGAATTGGAAATTTTCATTCCACCAGGGCCACGCTTGGGCGATATCGTGATTCGTGCCAATAATGTGAGTAAATCGTTTGGCGATAAGTTGCTTTACGAAAACTTAACCCTCGATTTGCCTGCTGGCGGGATTGTAGGCATTATTGGGCCAAACGGCGCAGGTAAAACGACCTTGTTCCGCCTGATTACCGACCAAGAACAGCCTGATGATGGCGTGTTTGAGGTTGGCTCAACTGTCAAATTGGCCTATGTTGACCAAAGCCGCGAAACGCTTGACCCCGAAAAAACCGTTTGGGAAGAGATTTCCGAAGGCGCTGAACAAATTCAGCTTGGGCCACGCACGGTCAATTCACGTGCCTATGTTGCCCGTTTCAATTTCTCAGGCTCGGATCAACAAAAGAAGGTCGGTGGCCTCTCTGGTGGCGAGCGCAACCGCGTGCATTTGGCCAAAATGCTCAAATCGGGCGCAAACGTTATCCTGCTCGACGAACCAACCAACGACTTGGATGTGCATACCCTACGAGCCTTGGAAGAGGCCTTGGAAAATTTTGGCGGCTGTGCCGTGATTATTTCCCACGATCGCTGGTTCCTTGATCGGGTTGCTACCCATATGTTGGCCTTTGAAGGCGATAGCCAAGTGGTTTGGTATCCTGGCACCTACAGCGAATACGAGGCTGATCGCCGCAAACGCTTAGGCAGCGCCGCCGATCATCCGCATCGCATCACTTACCGCAAACTACGCCGCGATTAATTTCCCTCAGCCCTCCTTCCAAGGGTAGGTTTTAATAATGATTGGGTGAAATTCATCGTCGATGATCATGCGCTCACCCCCTAGCCCCCTCGCCCGCTGAGCGAGGCGAGGGGGAATTGCCAAATAAGCTTGATCATTTCTATCAATAAATTCAGCTTAACTCCCCTCTCCTACGGCGCAGGAGAGGGTTTGGGGTGAGCGCATGATCTTCTCCACTATTGAACAATGCTTATCGTATTTGCTAGGCTGCCGCCCGAGATTAAGCGTCGCCCCATCCTTCTGCCAACCCACCCCAATTCACTCTTTTTGGCTTTACTGCATGTGATTCAACAATTTTTTGATCGCTAAAACGCTTATTTTTTCAAATGATGAGAGGAGGTTTTCAATGCTTTTGTCGCTTTTTATGATTGGGATCGGCTTAATTGTATGGATCATTCTATGTTATGGTTATGCATTTTTCAAAACAAAAATTCGCTGGTTTTTGCTGCATAGTTTGCGCTGGATCGGCATTGGTCAATATTTTGCCCTGTTGCTCTATCTGATGCTAATCGGGGTTTTACCACTACCCTATGGTGAATTAATTGTCGTTGCGACGATTGGGTTTATCATTGCGCGAAAACATGGGCCGATGTTGCGCAATACTTACACCGAGGGGCCATATCGGACACGAGATATGTTATTTTTTCGCATATATGAACCAGCCATTGCCGCTGAACAAGGTTTTTTTGTGCCATTTCATGCCGCCGTTGATTTTGGCGCACAACGCCAATTACGCACCCAGTTGCTATTCCATGGGGCAATGATTCTGATTAATTGTCTCATTCTTTATGGTGCGTTTTTATTGGCCGATTAAGCTTAGGCAACGCAAAGCAGCACCTTACATATAATGGTTGATTGGAATTAACTATCACGTGGAATGCCCTCACCCCCTAGCCCCCTCCTTTCAAGGGTAGGTTTTTAACAATCGTTGGGTGGGATGTACCGCCGATTGGAATGCCCTCACCCCCTAGCCCCCTCTCCCACCCAGCAGGCGAGGGGGAAACCATCCATCAGGATCATTGGATCTCGCCTCTCCCGCCACGGTGGGAGAAGGGTTGGGGTGAGGGGTTTACATTGTTTGATCGATTAATTTAATTCCACCCCAAGCTGCTGCATCCGCCCCAAAGCATAGGCCAATTTCGGCGCTGTCTCAGGAAAATAAATGCCTGGCGCAAATGCTTGGCTGCCATCTAGCCCCAACATTGTTTCAAGCTGAATCACCGCACCCACTGCCGTCAGATGAGTTTGGCCTTGGCGATCAACAATTGTTTTGGTCAATTGCTGGGCTTTGCCAGCATGATCACGCCCGCTGATCTGCCACACCAATTCATGCGCCGCACCCGTGCCAGGATTGTAGAGCAAGGCATGGCGCAAACGATCAAAGCGCCGATGCATCAACAATTTCCACACGCCAGAACGCGCCAAGCCCAACAACAAACCCATGGTCAAACGATCATCAAAGGTGATGCGGGCCGAAACACTCGCAGCCTTGGTGCTTTGCGGCAATGTCCATTGATCAGGCGTATCAAAGCGATAAGTTTTGGCGCGATAACCATTGGGAAAAGTCACAGTTTGCGGCTCGGTATAGGGGTAAACCTCACGTGGCTGATGTTTCTCAGTGATGGTAAACGGCGTAGCAATATGCTCCATATATTCAATTGAATTTGGCCCAGCTTTATCTTTGAGCGAAAACAGCACATGCAAATCCATCTGTTCGGTTTGGGCTAATTGCTGGGTTGCTGCAAACGCCACCACACTAGCCAAGCCCGCCATCCAATGCGAGGCAAACAGCAATGGAGCCTTCAGGGTGTTGCGATCAATCCTATCCAAGGTTTGTTGTAAACGTGATGTCCAACGGGTGATATCAACCATAGGAATCCCACGGGCCACTGCTTCTTGCAACACATAATCATGCGGGTCATTGACAGCATTGATAATCGCCTGTGGTTGCAACCCCGCCAATGGTTGCGGCTTGAGCACATCGATCGCCGCCGCGCTGGTTGGCCCGCCAAGTTCGGCAACCAATTGCTGGGCTTGCTGTGGATTACGCCCCGCCAAAATCAACGGCAGATCAGGGTGACTCTGGCGCAAAATCTGGGCAATTTGCGAACCAACCACGCCATAACCACCCAAAATAACGATTGCTTGCATTGCTAGCTCCTTGTAATATATCGTCATTTCGGAATATAACGATATGTTTGATAAAAAAATAATTATTCGTAGGTACAGGTTTTTAAGTAGACCACTAATTCCTCGGCATAGGCGACCATCCGCTGAGTATCGGCTTGGTAAATCACCTCTTTGCCTTGGCGGGTCGAAATCAACAAGCCCGCCCGTTTGAGCATGGTCAGGTGTTCCGAGGCGGTTGATTGGCCAATTTGGGCAAGTTCGGCAATTTCGCCGACCGTGAGTTGCTGATGGTTGGCAAACAAAAACAAAATCGTTTGGCGGGTTTCGTTGCCCAATGCCCGCAGAAAAGCCTGAATTTCAGTTGGGAGTGCCGCTGTCATGCGCAACCTTCATTTCGGTAATATCCGATATGATACTCTAATTTTGATCAAAAGTAAAGCTCCAGATTAAGCCAAAAATCCCAAGGCCAGAGGGGCAGCAACATTGCTCACCCCATCCAGCAATTAATTAACTGAGATCAATGGCCGATTGATCGTGGTGATATAGCCATAATCGATCGCGCGACTAGTACTGTAGATAAACCCACGTTCTTCGAGCATCGGGTAAAGATAGGTTGGCTGGATATCAGTCAAGGCTAACAATTGCTGGCCTGGCTCCAAAGTTGTCAAGGCTGCCAAGGTATTGACCAAGGGCAAGGGCGTTTTGAGGCCACGATTATCGATCACGGTGGGTTGTTGCAACACAAGCCGCGACGCGAACCACTGCTCTTCGCCAGGCAATTGGCGATACAGATAACAATCCCAGCGTTCACGATTTGGCCGTTGCCAACTGACAAAGCCTTGATGATCTAAAGCGGCACTAATTGGCTTAGGATCAAATGAATTAACTAATAATAAGACCATGCCAGCGGGCACTGCTTTGGCGCTGCGCAAAATCAATTGCACCGGATCATCAACCTCATTGGTTAATTGATCAACCTGAATTGTGCGATAAATTGGGCGTTCTTGCAGCCATCCTGGTGGCTCTTGGGGCGTAACTTCGGGCTGATTGGTGGCATTTAAGGCCTGATTGACCGCCATCAGCAATTGATCAACTTCTAAGTGCATCATTTGCGCCAATTGGCTGAGCGTCAACCAACGGCTTAAAATCCGCCGCAAATGTGGATTCGACAGGCGAGCCAGCCTTGGCACGTTCAATACGAGCCAATCTTCTAGCTCAGGATGCCGTCCCAGCAATTCACCAACACGCATCGTTGCGGTAATCATCGCAGCCTCCCCCAGACCTTCAAAGCCTGTTGCCGTTGCGTGGCCATAGCGATCCTCCTTTGTCGTAATTCAGTTTAATCAGCCAAGCACAGCCGCTAAAGTGGGAATTTGCCTACGCTATGTAACAATTTCTTCACGATCGCCACCAAGCTTAATCTGCTAAAGCCTGAGACCGACCCGCAACCGTTCATCGCAAGAAGGCTGTGCTATAATGCCCCGTATGTTTCAACGAGCAACCCAAGCCAGAATTGCGATAAAAGGTGTAACCCATGGCAGATGATCGACAGTTGGTGGATGAAATTTCGGCAGCAACCACGCTGGAATTGCCAGTGCTTCCACTCATCAATACCGTGCTTTTCCCAACAATGGTCACCCCACTTTTTGTAGCCCGCGAGCTATCAATGGCTGCGATCGAGGCGGCGATGAGCGCCGATCGGCAAATTGTCGCGGTAGCGCAACGCGCAATTGAAATCGAGGAGCACGATACCAGCCAACTGTATCAGGTCGGGGTGATTGCCCATATTGAGCGGGTGCTCAAACTGCCCGATGGCACAACCTCGGTCTTGGTGCAAGGCCAACAGCGGGTGCAAATTGTCGATTGGCTGGCAACTGAACCCTACATTAATGCGCAAGTGCAAATCATCGAGCCAGATCATGAATCGAGTTTGGCGATTGAGGCCATGATGCGCGGCGTATTGGCTTCCTACGAAAAAGTGGTCAAACTAAGCCGCACTATGCCCGATGATGCCTATGTTGCGGCGCTCAACCTTGAAGATGCGAGCGCCTTGGCCGACTTAATTGCCTCGACCTTGCCGCTTGATATCGTGCGTCGCCAACAATTGCTCGAACTTTTTGAGGTCGAGGAGCGCTTGCGGCGGCTGAGTGTGGTGCTCTCACAAGAGATTGATGTGCTTGAATTAGAGCATCATATTCAAAATCAGGTGCAAAAAGAGGTCGATAAGTCGCAACGTGATTTCTTCCTGCGCGAACAACTCAAGGCCATCCAAACCGAGCTGGGTCAAGAAGATCCATTGACCCGCGAATTGAATGAACTGCATGATCGGATTGTTGCGGCCAATTTGCCTGCCAAAGCCCAAGCCAAAGCCTTAGAAGAACTTGGCCGCTTGGAGATGATGCCGCCAGCCGCACCCGAATATAGCGTTATTCGGACGTATTTGGATTGGTTGCTAGAACTGCCTTGGTCAAAAACCAGCGCCGATGTTGCTGATCTTGAAGTGGCGGCCAAGGTGCTCGAAAACAACCACTATGGCTTGAAAAAAGTCAAAGAACGGATTTTAGAATTTATCGCCGTGCGCATGCTGGCTGGTGATAGTACCAAATCGCCAATTTTATGTTTTGTTGGCCCGCCAGGTGTCGGCAAAACTAGCCTTGGCCGTTCGGTCGCCGAGGCGTTAGGCCGCGAGTTTGTGCGGCTTTCGCTTGGTGGCGTGCACGATGAGGCTGAAATTCGTGGCCATCGCCGCACCTATATTGGAGCCATGCCAGGCCGCATCATCCAAACCATGAAAGATGCAGGCACGATCAACCCAGTTTTTATGCTTGATGAGATCGATAAGCTGGGCAATGATTTCCGCGGCGATCCAGCGGCGGCCTTGCTTGAGGTGCTTGATCCTGAGCAAAATAATACCTTTGCCGATCACTACCTTGATCTGCCGTATGATCTTTCGAAGATTATGTTTATTACCACCGCCAACATGCTTGACCCAATCGACGAGCCATTGCTTGATCGGATGGAGATTGTTGAGCTACCAGGCTATATCGAAGAAGAAAAAGTGCAAATTGCCCGTAAATTCTTGATTCCCAAGCAAATCGAAGCTAACGGTTTAAAGCAACATCCAATTACGATCAGCGATGAAGCCTTGCGCCAAATCATTCGCACCTACACCTGGGAAGCGGGCGTGCGCAACCTTGAGCGCGAAATTGGCGGTATTTGTCGCAAAATTGCTCGCCGTGTTGCCGAGAAAAAGCGCTATCCACGCCGAATCACGCCAACCATGCTCACCGATTTCCTTGGTCAGCCGCCGTTTGACTACAGCCGCGCCAATGATCGTGATGAAATTGGGGTAGCGACAGGCATGGTTTGGTCGAGCAACGGCGGCGATGTGGTCGCAATCGAAACCGCGATTGTTGATGGCAAAGGCACAACGACCCTCACTGGCCAACTTGGCGATGTGATGCAAGAATCGGCCCAAGCAGCGCTTTCGTATGCCCGAGCTTCATCGCGCCGTTTAGGCATCGATGGCAAACGCTTCGAAAAAATCGATATTCATATTCACGTACCCGAAGGCGGTGTGCCCAAAGACGGGCCATCGGCAGGGATTACCTTAGCCTGTTCGGTGATTTCAGCCTTAACTCATCGGCCATTGCGTCGCGATGTGGCCATGACTGGCGAAATTACCCTACGCGGGCGGGTGCTGCCAATCGGCGGGTTACGTGACAAAATTTTAGGGGCATATCGCGCAGGCATCACCACCATGCTGATTCCCAAAAAGAATTTGCGTGATTTGGAAGAAGTGCCCAACAATGTGCGCCGCCAAATAACCGTGGTTGCGGTTGAACATATGGATGAGGTCTTGCCAATTGCCTTTGTCTCGAACCCGCTTGAGCGCGGTAGCCAACACACCAGCGACGGCGATCAAACCAGCGTGGTACTACCGACGATCACCCAACCGCAGCTTGGATCAGTCGAATTGTGATTTATTGCGCAAGTTGGTAAGCTCGGAAGTAAACTCACCCTCGTAAGCTAGGATTAAAGTCATCCATTCAAGTAGCACAATCGCGTACTCTTGGCATGATATCTGCCTAGGTAGCTACATGAGATTACGCGATTGGACGCAGGAACCTGACCTTTGCGAGGTTTTTAAATCGATCCACATTACGGGGGTATTGCAGATTATGCAACATATCGTGGTTGTTGATGATACACCAGCGTTAGCCGAATTAGTCATGCGCATGTTGACTCGCTATGGCTATCATGTGCGCACGCTGAGTGGCGGGCTGCAATTAATTGAATATATGCGCCAACATCGCCCAGCACTTGTACTACTCGATGTAGGACTTCCAGTCAAAGATGGTTGGACGCTGATTCGCGAAATTCGCATGCAGCCTGATTTAGCACATATTCCGGTGATTGCCGTCACCGCTCATGCCGCCGACGAAGACCGCCAACGCGCCTTCAGTGCTGGCTATACCAATTATCTTTCTAAGCCGTTTGATGTTCAAGATTTATTGCAGATGGTGCGCGGATACGTGCCATCGGCAGTCTAGAGGAGTCGTGTGTGGCCGCCCGTTCAATGCCAACAATCAACTTGCCAACCCAGCTAAAGGCTCATCTTCAGGCCGGCCATCCATGGGTCTACCGCGACCATGTGCCGCCGAGTACTCGTTTAGCCAGCGGCACATGGGTGCGGCTGCATTGTGGCAATTGGCAAGGGTTTGGCTTGTGGGATGCTCGCTCGCCGATCGCTCTACGCATCTTTTCGAGCCGCATGCAGCCCGATGCCAACTGGATCAAAACGGTCGTTCAGCAAGCATGGCAGGCACGTGAACCGTTGCGCCAAACTGCCACCACCGCCTATCGTTTGCTGTTTGGCGAGGGCGATGGCCTACCAGGGATCACCATCGATCTCTACAATCAATATGCCGTGATTGCGACCTACGCCGATTGTGTTGAGGTATTGATTGCCGATGTGGTCAAGGCCTTGCAAGCCAGCGTGCCACAACTGCGGGGCGTGGTGCGCCGCCGCCGCGACGATAGCGAAAACGACGATGAAACTGGCAAAATTGAGTTGTTGTGGGGCGAATTGCCACCAGCCCAACTGATAGTCGAAGAACATGGCCTTAAATTGATCGCTAATTTGTTTGAGGGCCAGAAAACTGGCTTATTCCTTGATCATCGTGAGAACCGCCATACCATTGAGCAATGGAGCCATGGTAAAACGGTGCTGAATTGCTTCTCGTATACTGGGGCATTTTCGTTATACGCTGCTCGTGGCGGCGCAACTGCCACCACCAGCGTCGATATTGCGCCAGCCGCTGCCCACGATGCTGAACAAAATTTTATGCTCAATGGCTTGATGAATGAACACCAGCGCTTTTTGGCCCGCGATTGCTTTGATTTTCTGAGTCGCACGATTCAGCGTGGCGAAACCTATGATTTGGTGATTCTTGACCCACCTTCGTTTGCCCGCTCGAAGAAAAATATTCATGCAGCAACTCGAGCTTATGTCAAACTCAATGCCTTAGCGATTCAATGTGTGGCGAAGGGTGGGCTACTGGCCTCAGCCAGTTGTACTAGCCAACTTTCGCCCGCCAATTTTCGCTTGATGCTGGGCGAAGCTGCTGCCCAAACCGATCAGCAATTGCGCATTATTCATGAGGCAGGGCAAGCGCTCGATCACCCAGTGCCAGCGCATTTTACCGAAGGCCGCTATCTCAAATTTGTGTTAGCCCGCGTTGATGAGCGTATGTAAAGTAATTCACCACCCTTCCGTCCCGCCTCAAGGCGGGAGACGCAGGGGGTTTTCATCCCCCTGCACCCCCAAATGTTTATGTTGTGGATTATTTCTGTTGATTCTATTACCCCAACTCCTAGCCTTCGCGTTCTTCATGCTCTTCGCGGTTTCAGTGCTTAATTCGTTTTCTGGATTATTCCTATTGATTCTATTACCCCAACCCCCAGCCTTCGCGTTCTTCGTGCGCTTCGCGGTTTCAGTGCTCCCGATCTCCATCCCAAACTAGCTCATTTATGCTAAAAAGCCCAATTTATGCTACAATAGCAGGGCAGAATGTGTATCTACGAGGAGCCTGAGCAATGCCAATTCGTGTTTTAGACCCAACTTTAGCTGCCCAAATCGCCGCTGGCGAGGTGGTTGAACGCCCAGCCTCGGTCGTCAAAGAATTAATCGAAAATTCGGTCGATGCTGGCGCTACCGAGATTCGGGTCGAGGCACGCGAGGGCGGCAAACGCGAGTTGCGCATCCAAGATAATGGCTGTGGCATTGCCAGCGATGAGGTTGAAACGGCATTTTTGCGCCATGCCACCAGTAAAGTAACCGAAATTGAAGACCTATTTTCGATTCGCACACTGGGTTTTCGTGGCGAAGCCTTGCCTTCCATTGCCTCAGTTGCTCAAGTAACATGCCTTACCCGCACTGCCGCCGATGAAGTTGGTACTGAATTGCGGATCGCTGGTGGCGAAATTCAGGCTAAAACGCCGCGTGGCTGCTCGGTCGGCACAACCTTCACGATTCGCAATTTGTTTTATAACACCCCAGCACGGCTCAAATTTATGCGCTCCGATGCCACCGAAATGAGCCAAATTAGCACAATCGTGACCCAATATGCCTTGGCCTACCCCAACATTCGCTGGACCTTGCTGCTCGATGGCAAGCTGGCCTTACAAACCCCAGGCAATGGGCGTTTGCTCGATGCCTTGATTGAATTGTATGGGATTGATGTTGGCCGCGAGATGATCAGCGTTGATCGGACCTCGGAAGCCGAAGATGAAACTGTGCGCGTTCATGGCTTTGTCAGCCAACCTTCGACCTTTCGCGCTGCCCGTTCGTATATGCACTTATTCGTCAATCAGCGTTGGATCAAGCCGCAAGGCAATTTGGTCTATATGATCGAAGAGGCCTACCATACCTTATTGATGAAGGGTCGGCATCCGATTGTGGCCTTGAATATTGAGCTTGAGCCAGAAGCGGTTGATGTGAATGTGCACCCAACCAAGAGCGAGGTCAAATTTCGCAATCAATCGCATGTCTATGGCGCATTGACCAAAGCAGTACGCGAAGCCTTGGCTGCTCAAAGCACTATTCGGGCTTGGACAGGCTTTGGAGCCAACGAAAGTGTCAATCGGCGGGTCGAATTACGCTCGCCCAATGGCGAACGACGTGGCTCAAGCAATGATGCACCCTTGTTTGATGATGCACCAGCAGCGCCACGCCCTCAGGTCAATAATTATCCTGATGACGATTTTGATTCGACCGTGAATTTGCCGCCAATTGCTAAACAAGCGCGGTTTGAAACCCCAACCACCAGCCAAACCAGCAGTTTCTTGCCGCCGCAGCAACAAGCTTTTGATCCGGCGTATGCACCGAGCATGCCAGCTCCAGGCGAGGCCAAATTGCCGATGTTACGGGTGGTTGGCCAAGTTAACGAAACCTATATTGTGGCCGAAAGCAGCGATGGTATGTATTTGGTCGATCAGCATGCGGCCCACGAACGGGTGGTGTATGAGCGCTTGATGGCCGAACATCAGGATGTGCCAATTGAACGCCAAACCCTGATGTTAGCCCAACCGATTGAACTACCACCAGCCGTCACCCGTTTGCTCAGCGCTCACTTGGCCGATTTGGAGCAATGGGGCTTTGAGGCCGAGGAATTTGGCGAAGGCACATTAATGTTGCGAGCTGTGCCAAGTGGCTTGCACGTTGGCCAAATTGCCACCGCCTTGATGGAAATCGCTGATCATTTGAGTTATGAAGGCGGGGCCACTAGCGACGATCGGCGTGAAAAAATGTTGACCACGATCGCCTGCCATAGCTCAATTCGCGCGGGCAAAACCCTGACCCACGAAGAGATGCGCCAGCTTTTGCAACAACTTGAGCGCTGCGAAATGCCGCGCACCTGCCCGCATGGCCGCCCAACCATGCTCCAAATTACGCAAGGCCAAATCGAACGCCAATTTGGGCGCAAAGGCTAGGGATCAGGGATCGGTTGTTAGGGGCTGGGGATCAGGATTTAACACAGAGGCACAGAGACGATTTAAGGGTTAGGGGCCAGCGATCAGGACTCAGGATTGACGCTTGGGTTCGGTAATGCCAATCTGACCCCTCGCCCCTGAATCCTAACCCCTCACCCCTTTGTGCTCTTCGTGTCCTTCGTGGTTAAAAAACTAAACTCCAATAACACTCAAGATCATTTTATGCTCTATGTTCTATGCTCTATGTTCTTCACTAGATTTGCCAAATAAACAAAGCGAGGGTTGCTAAACTAATGGCGATGATTTTGCGGGCAGTCAATTGTTCGCGGAACAATGGTACGGCAATAATCGCAGTAATTGGCGTTTTGAGATTAATTGCTAGCAGCACAAATGGCAGCGTTGCCGCGTCGGACATGGCTTGGGCATGCATCATCGCCACAAAACCACCAAAGGTGATCAAACCAACCACCGCGCCCCAACCCCATTCGTGGCGGCGCACTTGCGGCGTAAGGTGCAAGCCAGGAATCACCCCAGCCGCAAAATCAACAAACATCAACAAGCCAATTTGTGCCCCAAAATTACGGGCATAGGTCACAGCAGCAAAACTTGAAACCACCAACAAGCCTAAACAAACATAGGTGGCGTTGCTCAGTTTCTCGCTACCTTTAACTTGAGCACCAATGAGCACGGCGACTGCGGTTAATACACACGCCAATAGATTGCCCAGCGTAGGATTGCCAGCCTGCGAGGGTAAATTGATCGTGACCGAGCCAATTTGCAGCATATTCCATGCGGCGGGCAAGAGCAAAATAATCACCCCAGCTACCACTAGATCTAAATTGCTGATCGCAAAAACCAACGATGCAGGCGAATGCTCCAAGGCTTTGGCGCGGGCAATCGTGGCAAAATAAAAGGTCACGCCTGCCAAAAAGGCCAATATCGCCGCAGGCCACGACCATGATTCGCCGCTGGCGATAAAATAAATAAGCCCACAAATTGTTGCAATCACGCTTGAAGCATAAACCATCTGGGCCGGACGTGTCCGACTAGCAAGCGCCTTGAAGAGCAGTGACAATCCCGAATAGGCCACTACTGCCAACGCTGTTAATCCAAAAACCATCGTGTTCCACCTTGGTGTGTCAATAAAGAGTTCAATGCTGGTTGGAACAGAGACGACAAAAAAGCGCGGGAAGACCCGCGCCCAAAGACTCATCAGCGAGGCTACTCAGTAATCGTCTCGCCTGCCGCCGTCCAAGGCGGCTCGACGATACATAAAAACTCTAAGCGTTGTTCGCCATCATTGCGCAACCATTGTGAGCAACGTGGCGGAATATAGTAATACGAACCAGCCTCGATCGCATGGGCCTGACCATCAAGCACCATCGTTCCATGTCCAGCGATGATGTAGTATACCTCAGATTGCTCAAGCCAGTGATCGGCAGTGCGACAACCAACATCAACGTAGGCATGGGCTAAGCTATAACCAATGCGAATTGGCTGCTGAGTTGGATGCAAGAGTTCGCGCAAATGGCAACCATCGCCAGCCACAAACTCGGCTTGATCGCGCAGATGCGCCAAAAAAACTCGGTCGCTCATTCCATCCCCAAGTAGGCCTTTTGTACATCTTCATCTTCGCGCAAAGTTGCGGCATCGCCTGCCTTAACAATTGCCCCAGTTTGCAGCACATAGGCTCGATGGGCAATTCCTAACGCCATCAAAGCGTTTTGCTCAACCACCAAAATGGTTGTGCCTTGGCTGTTGATATTTTGAATAATTTCAAAAATCAGGTCAACCAACACTGGAGCTAATCCCATCGATGGTTCATCGAGCAACAGCAAACGAGGGCGTGACATCAAAGCGCGGCCAATTGCCAACATTTGCTGCTCACCGCCAGAGAGCGTGCCGCCGCGCTGGACAACTCGCTCCTTCAAGCGGGGAAACAGCTCAAACACCCGATCCATGTCACTGGCAATTTCAGCTTTATCGTTGCGGGTGAATGCGCCCATTTCTAAGTTTTCGCGCACGGTGAGGTTGGCAAAAATCCGCCGACCTTCAGGCGATTGCGAAATGCCCTGCGAAACAATTTTATGGGCGGGTACACCATTGAGCGGCTTGCCTTCAAACAGCACTTGACCTGTGCGAGGCGGCGTAATGCCGGAGATCGTCCGCAGGGTTGTGCTTTTCCCAGCGCCATTCGAGCCAATTAGGGTCACAATCTCGCCTTGATTAATCTCCAGCGAAATGCCCTTGAGCGCATGAATGTTGCCGTAATAGGTATGTACATTTTGCAATTGCAACATCGCGAATGTCCTTATCATTAAAGGATGAAGGATGAGGGATGAAGGATGAAATACCAAACCATCCAATCGATCCTTCTTTATAGGCAACCATGAATGCTAGGCCACAGCGATCGGGTTGTTAACCAGAAGTCTTGAATTATGCTAAGCGACTTAGCATTCTTCGCGCCCTTCGCGGCTTCAAACCCGACCTCTGATCCCCAACAACCAATCCCCAAACCTAGGCTTTATCAAACACCGGAGCGCCGCCGCCTTTGCCCTTGGCGGCATGGCCTGTGCCAAGATAGGCCTCGACAACCTTGGGATCGGTTTGGACTTCGCGTGGCAAGCCTTCGGAAATTTTAATCCCGCGATCAAGCACGGTTACCCGCTCGGAAATACCCATAACCACTTTCATATCGTGTTCGATCAGCAGCACCGTCAGATCGCGCTCATCACGTACCTGATAGATCAATTTGGTCAAGGCATCGGTTTCTTTGGGGTTCATACCAGCGGTTGGCTCATCGAGCAACAACAGTTTGGGATTGGTTGCCAAGGCTCGTGCCACTTCCAAACGGCGCTGATCGCCATACGGCAGATTTTTGGCCATTTCGTCAGCACTGTTACGGCCTAAACCGACATATTCAAGCAGCTCAAAGGCTTTGTGTCGCGCTTCTTTTTCCTCGGCTCGCATGCTGGGCGTGCGAAAAAGCGTGCCCAACAAGCCAGTATGCATACGGCAATGCTGGCCAACCAAAACATTTTCAAGCGCCGTCATGTGCGCAAACAAACGAATATTTTGGAAGGTTCGGCCAATCCCCAGCTTGGTTACTTCGCTGGGCTTTGTGCCATTAATCCGCTGGCCATCGAAAATCATGTCGCCATCGCTGGGCGTATACAAACCAGTGATCATATTGAAAAAGGTGGTTTTACCAGCACCGTTTGGGCCAATTAGCCCAACAATCGAACCTTTTTCAATCTCAAATGAAACATCGCTCACGGCGGTTAGGCCACCAAAACGCTTGGTAATGCCGCGAGCTAGCAGCAAAGGTGCCATGCAGGTCTCCTACGCCGCCAACGACGGATCAGCATCCGCCTCGGCTGCCACGCTATTGATATTGATCGGATCATCATCGGAATGTAATTCGGCTTTACGGCGCTCGTTGGGCAACAGGCCTTCTGGTCGAATCAGCATCATCACCACCAACACGATGCCAAACAACAATAAACGTTGTTGGGTCAAATCTTGTAGAGCGGAAACCCCGACCGTACTACCACCGGTGGTGAGGGCTCTCTGGTCAGCAATATCGCGGAACAATTCGGCACCTTTGGGGATAAACATCTTATCAGCGCCCTGAATTAGCAAGCCACCGACAATCACCCCGGCCATATTGCCCAAACCACCAAGAATCACCATACAGAGCAAGATGATTGAAACGCTAAAGTCGAATGAGCTTGGGAAAATCGCTCCGATGAATGCGCCATAGAACGCACCACCAAAGCCTGAGAACATTGCCCCCATCGAGAAGGCTAACAACTTGGTGCGTACTACGTTGATACCCATGGCATCAGCGGCCAATTCATCCTCGCGCATGGCCATCCAAGCGCGGCCTTGGCGTGAATCACGCAGGCGGTTGATGAAGAAAATCGCCAAGCCCATGATGATAATCAACAGGTAATACCAAGGAATTTTGTTCGATGGCTCGAAATTGCCAATCAACGGCAAATTTGGCGGCGAGATTGGGTTAATCCCCTTATTACCACCAGTCAAGTCCATCTGTTCAATCCCAATTGGCAGGCCGAAGAAGCGCAAGGTCAAGGTTCCTGTGGGTGGGCCACCACCAAGGTTGCGGAAGAGAATCGGCACAATTTCGCCGAAACCAAGGGTCACAATCGCCAAATAGTCGCCTCGTAAGGGTAGCGTGGGCGCACCCAAGGCTAAACCAGCAATTGCCGCGACCGCCGCCGCCACCCAAATTACCAACCAAAAACTAATGTTGATGCCAAGGTGCGGCGATGAGAGCATGGCGGTGGTGTAAGCACCAATTGCAAAGAAGGCTGCATAACCTAAATCAAGCAAGCCCGCATAACCCACCACAATGTTCAAGCCTAAGGCCAGGAGAATAAAGATATAAATCGGAATCAAGGCATCAAGCAAGAGCAAGTTGCCAGCACGATCAATCAAGGGAATCAAGATCACTGGCAGGGCAATCACCGCTAACAGTGGGATATTAGGCCGCAACGGCAAAGCCCGTGCTGCACCCGCTGCCGCCCCCAATAATGCGCCAGTGATGGTACAAAACACCAACACAAACAGCAAAATCAGAATATCGCTGGCTAAGCCCATCGCATCAGCCAAAATCACGGTTTCGGATAAATGCTCGGCAAACTCGCTAGCATCAACCCCAGCGGCGGGAGCGATCACAAAGGCAGTTAAAAAGAGGGCGAGGGCCGTCCAAGCGCCAGCAATTGCGCCAGCCCCAGCGCCCAAAGCAGCCCCAGCTTGGGGCGTTGCTTGTGGTTTGCGTTGAAATGCCAGCAAACCAGCGCCCAAACCACTGAGCATGCCCGCAATAATCGCCACCCCTGGCTTATCGGGGCCATAGACAATTGTCATGACTGCGCCGAACAAACCAGCAATTAAGCCACCTTTAACCATATCGGGTAAGGGCGCACTATAGAGCAAACAGAGCGCGGCAATGACCAGACCACCAATTATTGCCGAGCCAAGCGCAAGATTCGGGTAATTCCATAAAAAGAATGTCCCAACTGCAAAGCCAATTCCACCAGTTATCAAATAGCGCTTTGTATTTGGCATACAATCCTCGTTTCTAGGCTTTTTGGCCACCTTCTTGTCCGAGCAAACCAGTTGGTCGGAAGAGCAAAATCAAGACAAGAATGGCGAAAATCACCGCATTCGACCAGCGTGCGCCAATATATTGATCGCTCAAGGCGAGGATCAACCCAATCAGCAAACCACCCAAAGCCGAACCAAGGATATTGCCAATGCCACCAAGCACTGCCGCCGTAAACGAAAGCAAGCCAGCGGTAAAACCCATGGTAAATAAGGCAGTTCCGTTGTAGAGACCAACGATCATACCAGCAGCACCGCCCAACGCGCCACCAATAAGGAAGGTTACAGAGATGGTGCGGTCGGCGTTGATGCCCATCAAACGTGCTGCATCACGGTCTTGGGCCGTTGCACGAATTGCTTTACCAAGCTTGGTAAAACGCACAAACGAATATAAGCCCGCGAGCAAGCCAAGACTCACAACGACTACCAACAGATCTTTATAGGTATATTTCAAACTATCTGGAATAAAAAAGACTTGGCCATTTGGCAGCAAGTCGGGGATGTTTTTTGGCGCAACCGATTGGCTACCCATAGCGGTGGAAACCCGTTCAAGCGCATCGGAACCAAGGGCATCAGCAGCTTTGCCCCAAATCAAGCCATCGCCGAGGAAGATCCCGACGTTCTGCAAGACAAACGACATGCCAATCGCTGAAATCAAGGGAGCCAACCGTGGGGCATTGCGCAATGGCCGATAGGCAAAGCGCTCAATCCCAGCATTCAAGAAGGCGGTACAAAGCATTACCAAGCCCAAAATGGCAATTAACGAAAAGAAAATCGTTAAGCCTGAGCTGGTTTTGGGGTCTAAGCCAAATAAACTAATAAAGATCAACGAAAGAAATGCCCCGATCATAAAGAGATCGCCGTGGGCAAAGTTGATCAACTCCAAAATCCCATAGACCAAGGTATAGCCCAAGGCAATTACGGCAATGTAAGTGCCTTTGGTTAAGCCAATCACGATCTGTTGCATGAGTTGGCCGGTATCGCCAACCATCTCAAGTAAAATCGTTTGGTAAATGGGAATGGCAAAGAATCCGAGGAAGATAATCAGGCCGACAATCGAAAAAGCCCGTCGCTTGGTCAGAAATGGCTCACGTGGTACAAGCGGAGCCGACTGCGGCGACGTTGGAGTTTGAGATGCTGCCATAGCGCGTTATTCCTCTGTACCCAGCAAGGGGCTGGCAACGACACAATCCACACAGGGGAAAGGGACGATCAGCGGAGGATCGTCCCTTGGAAACGGTATCAAATCTTACTTGAGGACTTGAACGAATTCGAACGCGCCACCCTTGATTTGTTGGCCGCTCATTTGGGTCAATGTCGTGTCGCCACTTGCATCGAAGCCCCATTTGCCCAACACGCCATCAAAATCTTTGGTTGCGAAAACGTTCTTCAAGATGGTTTCGCGGTTGATGCTAGCACATGATTGGTTGATCGCAGCCAACGCCACGTTGGTTGATTCGTAGCCGTAGACAGCGTAGGCTTCTGGTTCAGCGTTGAATTTGGCCTTGTAGGCGTTGTACCATTCGGCACCTTTGCCTTCAAGCTTGGCTGGTGGAACGCCACCGAAGGTTGCATAAACGCCTTCAGCGTTATCAGCACCAGCAGCGTCGATAAAGGCTTGTTCGAAGATCCCGTCTGGACCCATGAACTTAACTTTATCAGCGGTCATCCCAGCAGCCCGCATGTCTTTGACCAATTGGCCTGCGTTGCTTTGGGTGATGCCACCGAAGTAGATCATATCGGGGTTGGTAGCGGCGATTTTCGACATCAACGCCTTGTAATCGCTAGCTTTGGCATCGATGCTATCGCGACCTGCAATCTTGATGCCATTCTTTTCAGCGGTAGCAGCAAATACGTCAGCAATCCCTTTGCCATACAACTCGGTATCATCCAAGATGTAGACATTGGTTACGCCCAATTCTTTGGCCCAGTTGCCTGCGGCAGCGCCTTGCAAGTCGTCGGCTGGCACCACGCGGGTGTAGTTGCGCGTACCTTTGGGATAGTAAACTGCTGGTTCGCCTTCAGCACCTTTGCCATCCTTGGTCAAGCCAGGGTAGGTGTTGGCAGGGCTGATCATCACAATCCCAGCATTGTTCAAGATCGGAATCGAGATCTTGGCAGCACCTGAGTTGAAGGTACCGATATAGACCATCACATCTTTGTTTGAAGCAGCAGCATTAGCGTTTTCGGCTTCTTTCGCTTCATCCCAAGCGCCTTTAGCTGCGGTTGCATCGTCAAGATCTTCATACTTGATCTCAACATTCCCATCGCACGCGGTGTATTTGGCTTCTTCTAAACGCATCTTAATGGCGTTTACAATGGTATCTGTTTGTCCTTTTGAGGAACCGGTGCGGGGTAAGCTACTAACAATCGTGACGGTAGTTTTGGTTGTTCCACCAGTTTGGGTGCCACATGCGGCCAAAATCACCATGATCATGGTCAAGACGAGCGAGAATGAAAGGAAACGTTTCATAATTCCAGTTGCTCCTTGTTTAAAAGCGAGGAAAGCCTAAAACTGGCTAGCCCAAAGCCATACATGGTTTTAGTGATGAGGCAAAAACCTCCTTAAAAGCCACATTCAACTCAAAGGTGCAATCATTGAACGACGGCTACCTGCAATGGTAGCGGGTTGGATTGGGAGAAAGTAGAGGGTCTTATAGGGCGGTAGTGTACACAACGACCATGGTTTTGTCAAACAATCAGGGTAGGACAATTTGAAAATCAAAAGGCAAAAGGCCGAAGGCAAAAGAGGTGTCCTGGCCAAGAATGAAGGGCAAGGAATTAACCTAGAGGCGCAGAGTTAAGCAGGATGAGGGATGAATTATGAGGGATGAAGAACCATAATCAAACAAATCTGTGCTCATCTGTGGCTAAATATACCTTCGCGTTCTTCATGCCCTGCGTGGTTTCGGCCTTCGTGTCCTTCGTGGATCAAAATAAACTGGCCCCTAATACCTAATCCCTTTTTGCCGATTTTGCCTGTACAATACCAAGTACCTGAGTCGCAGTGGACGAAAGGAGCAAACATGCGACGGATTGTGATCCTGCTGGGCTTGATTTTGAGCCTGATTCTCATCCCCTCGAATTCGCCCTCAACCAGTGCCGCCGAGCCTTCGCGTCCGGTTTTTGCCTACTACTATGGCTGGTGGGGCAGCCAAACTTGGTATCTCGACAAGATTCGCGACCGCCCGCTGGAACTCTACGAGAGCGACCGCGATAGCACCATGCTCAACCATATTCGCCAAGCCAAAAATGCTGGCATCGATGGTTTTATCTGTACATGGCGCTATACCTGTGCCCGCTTGTTGCAACTGGCTGAGCAAGAAGGCAATTTCAACGTGGTTTTCAGCGTTGATCCGGTAGCTGATGGCACGCTCAACTCAACTCAGGCAATTGTCGATAATATGCGCGAAATGGCTGGCCTCGCCAGCAGCAATGCCTATTGGCGCTGGGATGGCAAGCCAGTTTTCGTGTTTTGGAATGATACAATTTTGCCTGGTGGCCGTGGTTCGCTCAGCGATTGGACCGATCTGCGCAGTCGGGTTGATCCCAATCGCAATCAATTTTGGCTCGGGGGCGGGGTAAACTTCAGTCTGCTCGATGTGTTCGATGCGATTCACTTTTTCGATATTACCTGGGAACGCAAGCAAGGCGATGCGATGATTTCGTATAGCCGCAATTTGCGCGAATATAACAGCAGCCGCAATAGTAACAAACCATTTGTCGCGACTGTTATGCCTGGTTATGATGATTTGCTCTATCGCAACGGCCACTTCCGCGACCGCGAAAACGGCAACTACTATCGCGCTGGCTGGGATACGGCGATCAATTATCAGCCCAAGGCGATCATTTTAACGAGTTGGAATGAATGGTATGAAGGCAGCCAGCTTGAGCCAAGCCAAGCATATGGCAACCTCTACCTCGATATTTCACGCGAAAAAATTAGTGCCTTCAAAAATAATGTGCCGCCAATTCCCGATGGCTTTGCCGATACCAACTTTGAAAAAACCTGGCAACGCACTGATAAGCCCGTCCAAGATGGCCGCACCAGCCGCTCATGGGTTTGGGGGCCAGCAATCGCCAAAGGCCAGTACGAGCCATATGGTGGCAGCACGCGGCTCGTCCAATATTTCGATAAATCACGTATGGAAGTCAATAATCCCAATGGCGACCGCAACCAGCCATGGTTCGTTACCAACGGATTATTGGTGGTCGAGATGATTCGCGGCCAAGTCCAAATTGGCGATAGCTCGTTTGAGCAACGTATCCCTGCTGATGAAGCTTTGGGCGGCGATCCACGGGCAATTAACGATGTTGCGCCTGGCTATAGCTCACTGCGCAATGTATTGGCCAGCCAGCCCGATAAAACTGGCCAAACTATCAGCACCCAACTCAAGCGCGATGCGACGACCAGTGGTATTACTGCGCCAAGTGTTGTCACCAACGCCCATTATGTCAGCCAAACCCAGCATAATATTCCCGATGTCTTCTGGAATTTTATGAACCAAACGGGCACGGTTTATGAAAATGGCCGCTTTGTCAACGATAAACAAGTTGTTGATTGGGTGTTTGCTTTCGGCTACCCACTAAGCGATGCCTACTGGATGCGGGCCAAACTTGGTGGCACAGAAACATGGATGTTAGTCCAAGCCTTTGAACGGCGGATATTGACCTATACCCCAACCAATGCACCTGCCTTTCAGGTTGAGATGGGCAATGTAGGCCAACATTATCGCCGCTGGCGCTACGGCAACTAGGTTAAATTGATCAATAAAAAATGCGCCCACTTCGTTTTGAAGTGGGCGCACTTATTTAATTAAGCCTATTGAGGACAGCGCAAGTTAACGCACTCTGGGCCTTTGAGAATAAACTCATCGAAGAAGGCACGAATTGCGGTTTCATCAACACTATCAAGCAATTGGCGATGGTTCCAGGCAGTCATGGCAATTTTGGTATCCATATTTTCGCGGCTAACCAAAATCGTGCGATATTGTTCAGCGCTCAAAGCAGTAAACAATTTAACCAATTGATCGTTTTCTGCGGCGCTGACTGCACTGGGCTTGAACCAAATAATTACCCCACCATGCTCCATGTTGTGCACAATTCGTTCATCTTCGGGGGGATTGGTTTGATAAAGTCCCCATTGAGCAGGGCCAGCCCAGTGGCTGCCAGAAGTTGGGGGATTCTGCTTGTAGGCGACTTTTTCGCCATCGGCAACGTGTTGTTGGCCTTCATCGGGCAATTCTTGAACAACCCCAGTCGTTGAGGGTGCTGTCGTTCCTTCGGCAACCGTCACCTTGTCAACTTTATCTTCACCACCATTAAGCACCACAACGGCAATCACCACAATCACCAATAGCACGGCTCCGATGCCAAAAAACAATGGCAAACGCGATTTTTGGCCTACTTGGCGACGACCACGACGAGGTTGAGACATGCGAAAAACTCCTTGAATAACTTAAACTGATTGGAACAAAGCAACTGCAACTTGAGCAGCTACCTGAGCATTATTATTAAGTAAAGCGGTGTTGGTGGCGATGCTTTCGCCTTCGGTTTCGCGGGCCATGGCACTCAGCAAAAATGGCGTAACTGCTGCGCCACGAATGCCTGCTGCTTCGGCTTGGGCAATTGCCCGACCAATCGCCGCCTCGACAAATTGAGGATCAAGCGCTTTTTCGACCGGTGGTGGCACTGCCAAAACCATGCCACTGCCCCCGCCATACAAGCGATGAGCGGCCCATGCGGCGGCGGCTTGAGTTGGGTCATCAACACGGCGACCCAATTGCAAACCACTATGAGCACTATAGAAAGCTGGTAACTCTTCGGTCGTATAGCCAACCACGGGCACACCATAGGTTTCGAGCACTTCAAGCGTTGCTGGCAAATCAAGAATCGATTTAGCGCCAGCGCAAACCACTAAAACTGAGCTTTTGCCCAACTCCCCAAGATCGGCTGAAACATCCCAGGTATCGCGAGCACCCCGATGCACGCCGCCAATTCCGCCAGTTGCAAACACCTGAATGCCCGCCAACTCGGCGATGGCCATCGTTGCAGCGACCGTAGTAGCGCCATCGCGGCCAGCAGCTACCGCGTAGCCAATATCGCGGCGACTGAGTTTGAGCACATCCGTGGCCGTGGCAAAATGCTCAATTTGCTCGTTGGTCAGCCCAACATGCACTTGCCCTTGAATCACGGCAATCGTGGCAGGCACAGCTCCCCCGGCTCGTACAGTCGCCTCAAGCTGCAAGGCAATCTCACGATTATGCGGGTACGGCAAGCCATGGCTAATCACAGTAGATTCCAAGGCCACCACTGGTTGGCCATTGGCAAACGCTGCTTGCACCTCAGGTGCGAGAATTAACTTCGTCACAATGGATTTCCTTCTGTGTGAATCAAAAACGTGGGTCAGCCTCGATCACTTCAATCAAAGCAAAACTATACCATAACTACATCTTCTAGATGCGTGCCGATAGTCCTAAATTAATATTCTAACTTAAGTTACTCAAGAACGAGGGGTGAGGGATCAGGAATCCTTACAAGGGTAAGTTTAAGATCCCTCACCCCAACCCCTCTCCCACTGCGGTGAGAGAGGGGAATACCAATGGTCATGATAGGATGGTTGCCCTCTCCTACTGGGCAGGAGAGGGGGCTAGGGGGTGAGGGCATGTGTACGGATCAGGTACATCGTCGGTGAATCCATCCACATCGTCGGTATGGTCAGTCGGGTGTTCTAGCCTTGATTAAACACCGATAACTGCATCGCCGATGATGTCCCTGATCCATGTGACGATGTACCTGATCAGCACA
>NZ_DOPT01000059.1:0-39337 GCF_003512625.1 Herpetosiphon sp.
GCAATTGCCATTGGCACGGCCTTCGTGCCCGTGGCGAGTACCCTCAATATCGCGGTTGGTCAACGCCTGACCATCGAAAGCGGTGGGGTGAATAGCGAGAGTGTCGTAGTCTTGGCGGTCAATGCCACCCAATTCCAAGCCGCCTTTACCAAGACCCACGTCCTTGGCGTGACTGTGCGCGGGATTGTCGTGACCGATAAAGAGATTGTCGAAGATGTCTTGAGCCGCAACCTCACAACCAACCCGGGTAGCGGGATCAAGCAGAGCAGTGCGCGGATTATCAAGAGTAGCCGCGATTGTTTGGAAGCCGCATGGTCGGCTGCATCCGGCTTGAGCGTGGTACAGGAGTTGGCCGATCAGGCGCAGTATGTGACCTATGTCGATGATGCCCAATACCTCTACTATGGTCCCAAGGAAACAGGCCGCACCTTTGCCCTCGTCGATGGCTCGATTGAACTGGAGAAAGCGCTGGGCGAAGCAACCAACCAAATCAGGGTTGCCTACAAGAACGCCAGTAACCAACCGCTCTATACCGCCTTCGCGGAACACGCCAGCGAGCGCTATGCCTTAGGCATCGTTCGCCAGCGCACCATTGCCAGCGAAACCACGGATAGCACCGAGGCGGCCACGTTGCGCAGCGTCGCCTTGACCGATGCAGCACCGACCGTTCGCGCCAGTCTGAACGTCCGCGCCGTGCGCAACGAGTACAATGTGCGCGAGCCACTCGATCTACTCAGTCGTGGCGATGTGATTACCATTGGTGATTTATCCGGCGCGATCAACAAGCGCAGCTATACGCTGGCTGAAACCTCGGTGAATCTGATGACAGGTGAGGTGAGCGTTACGCCGGAAGCGCCGATTAAGCAGCTGGATCTGTGGTTAGCACAAGCCTAAAACCATCGAGCACGTGGGAAAGAAATTCCCACGTGCTCGATGCTTACCAGAAACTAGCGTTTTTTCATCTAAAAGGAATACATCATTAAAACTATCTAAAGATTTTACTGTAGCTGCTACCATAAACCTGTTTCGATTGTTAATCAAATCGCAAGTAGCGAATCAGTACGCAGCGGCATCCAGCAAATTCACAGTCAAACACACTATAGCGATACAACGAGTAAAAAGGGGCTTTGGTCGGTTTTGCTGCATGGCTGTGGTATGATACACAGCACCGTTTGTCCCAGCACTGAAGCAGCACAGGCTAGCAGGAGGGTGTATGAAGATAACCGACGTGATCATCAAGAACTTTCGCAGTATTGAACACGCCCAGCTGAACGGCTGTGGGGATATCAATGTCCTGATTGGCAAGAATAATGCGGGGAAGTCGAATATCCTCTTGGCGATTACGACGTTTTTCGAGTTTATGGAGCGAGGCAAACTATTCACATTTATTGAAGATTCCAAAGATACAATAAATTTTTTCAATAATAGTGAAGATTCAATAATCGAAATCAGCATAAAGTTCAATATTTCTCAATCAGACATAGATAACTTAAAAATATATAAGCCTGAAAATAATACAAAAAATACATACACAAAATTAAGTATTACTATAGTAAATTTATTAGACAAAAAATCAAAAGTTAATGCAAAAATATTAAAAAATATAACCTTGGAAGGTGACAAAAGTAATCATGAATTACTAGATATAATCAATAATAATTTATCTAATTTAGTACAATATCATATTATACTAAATTACATATCCTCCGAAACATTAATATTAAATGAAATAAAAGAAAAAAATAAATCAGGATTTGAGCAAGCAATTTCAATGTTAAATAATATTATCAAATCAAATAATAGAGAACACTTTAATGACATAAAGAAAGGAGCAAAAAATCAAGAATTACTCGATAATCTAATAGAAGAGAGAATTAAATCAAACAATAATGATGAATTATCTGTAATAGAAGGAATATTGAATACAACTAAGCACAGTAATATCGATTTAGAAAAATTAATTTTATCCCTAAAAGAAATAGTACAAAGAATATCGAACCATTTTCATCATATTAAAGAGCGAAGGCCGGAATTAGATATTAATGACGCAAACGTGTTCTTAGAATTAAAAAAGAAAAAAGCAAGCAAGGCTACATTGCAACGAATCCAAACCATAGCAAATATGGTATTAGGTATTACTATTGATGCCTTTGTCGAAGATGATAATAGCGATCCCGTTTTGGATGTTGATAACTTCCTTATCCAAGTGAATGGCTATGGGGTTAAGGAAGCCTTGCGAATCATCTTTGATTATGAGATTCATCGACCAAAGGTGGTATTAATCGAAGAACCAGAATTGCACCTGCATCCGTCCCTTGAAATGAATCTCATGCGCTACCTCAAGGAGATTAGCGCCGAGTGCCAGATCTTTATGACAACCCATTCCACCAACTTTATTGACACCGGTGATGTCAAAAATGTGTATCTCGTATCAAAAAACGAATCAACCACCGTGCGAGCACTCAATACTGAAGAGGCTGCCAGTCTTATTCCACAAGAACTCGGTTTACGTCTCAGCTCGCTATTTATGTACGACAAGCTTATTTTCGTTGAGGGCAAGCTTGATGAGGAGATACTACGGACATGGACTGCGACGCTTGGCGTGAATTTAAGCCAACACAATATTGGCTTTGTCACCATGGAAGGCGTTTTCAATCAAACCTATTATGCTGCTGAAGCAACCCTTGATTTCTTGAGTAAAAAACAGATTCAGACGTGGTTCTTAATTGATCGTGACGAGCGGGATCAACAGCAGATTGATCGTATTAAACAACCCTTATCGGGGAAATCGAATGTAAGGGTACTCAACAAACGGGAAATCGAAAACTATCTCTTTGTGCCACGCGCCATTGCCCAGTTCTTACGTGACAAAGGCCAAATATCAGGACTGCAAGCAACAACGGAAGGCATTACAGAAGAAATGATCCAGCAGCAGATCACTACCTGTGTGGAAACATGCAAACAGCAGGTCATTGAGAAGCGTATCGCTGCACGCCTGCCAGCTCTGCGCTTTGATCGCGAGGTATTGTTCCCCAAAAAGCCAAAGGCAGGCGATCTCGTTAGTCGTAGTATACAGGAATTGGATCGGCTGACAGCCCTACTCAGCGATGCAAAGGCTCAATTCCCAGCCATTGCCCAAGAGGAAGCATCTGCCATCGAGGCACGGTGGCCAACCGAAAAGATGAATCTCGTTCAAGGGGATGTCCTGCTCGATGCGGTCTTTCGGGTCTATGGCCTACGCTTCAACAAGAGTCGCGATGGAGCTGCGCTGGCGGCATTGATGACGGACGAGGAGATTGATCAGGAAATCAAAGCCTTTTTCAAGACGATCACGCAGTAGGATGAAAGGAGCACTTGGGAAATTCCCGAGTGCTTTACGACATAGACAGAATTATGACCTAATAGTTCAGAAGGAGATCGTATATGGGAAATACCTATATCGAAAGCGAGACAGCGCCTATTGGGGATTTTATCAACAAGGTTGAAGCTTTAAAAGTACCAGTCTTTCAACGAAGTTTTGCTTGGACGGAAGATGAGATTAAGCTGTTATGGGATGATATTACAGCAATTATTGAATTACCTCAGCCAGAGTACTTTCTAGGATCAATGGTTTTCAAGAAGAAGGATGGTTATTATGAGATAATTGATGGTCAGCAAAGAATTACTGCTATATATATTATATTAAGCTGTATAAGAAATATTTATCGAATAAATAGTGATACCCAACGAAACGAATGGTTTAATAGGGAATATTTTGGAAAAATAGATATAAATACATTAACTATAAACTCTAAATTTCAAATGAATGAAATTAATAATCCTTTTTTTCAAAAATACATTGTTTCTGAATCAAATATTGAAGAAATAGAAGAAAACATCAAAAATCTCCCTAAGAAAGATACGAATCATCTTCTTGGAAAAGCAATCAAACAGATTTATAGTTTGCTGATCGAGAGGCAAAAGGAATTTTCTGGTACAGAATTTAGTTCAGATGCGCTCCTATCTATACATAATATTATACAAAAACATATATATGTATTAATATTAAAGGTATCAGATGAAGCGGATGCCTATACTATTTTCGAAACACTCAATGATCGAGGGCTGGGATTAACAACTATGGAACTGTTAAAAAATCATATATTTGAAAAATCAGGTATGTATCTTCCTTCAGTACAAAATGAATGGTCTATTTTACGCGATAATCTTCTTCATAGCGATCCGAGTGATCGATTTATCCACCATTATTGGACATCGATCCATGGACGAACATCAAAACCACAATTATTTAGATTGATGAGAAAACAAGTAAATACTCCCATCCAAGCGGTAGAATTCGCACGAAGTTTGAGGACATCGGCCAGATTATATGCGGCGTTTGGAAATCCAAATGATGATTATTGGAATGACCATGAAAAACAAACTAGAGATAACTTAGAAGTACTTGATATTCTTGATGCACAGCAGGTTATGCCAGTTTTATTAGCAGCAGTACAAAAATTTAATCCAACTGAGTTTAGGAAATTAACCTATGCTTTGGTCGTTATGGCAGTACGATATAATTTAATTGGAGAATTACGGACAGGTGTTATTTCAAACTACTATTCTGATATTCCGAAAAAGATCCATTCTGGTGAGCTAAATAAAAGTATAAAAGTATGCAGAGAATTCAGATCGATATATCCTACAGACGAAGAGTTTGAGGAGGCGTTCAGTACTAAGGTTCTAAGTGATGCAAAGAAATCACGTTATTTACTTATAGAGTTAGAAAAAAATTTTAACGGAGGAAGCTCACAGGTTTCTAATGATCCGAGAAAGGTTAATTTGGAGCATATTTTACCACAGAATCCATCAAATGAATGGATTGATACAATAACACAGGCAGGTGACGATTTACGGAAATATATCTATAAACTTGGTAACCAAGCGCTCGTTTCAACAACGCCAAATAAGAAATCAGGAGCAAAAGGATTTATTTACAAAAATACTAATCTCTATAGCAAGGAAACACAAATTTATTACACTCATATGCTTACACAATATAGCACATGGCTTCCTGCAGATATTATTAGACGCCAAAAAGAACTGGCAAAGCAAGCCGTAAAAACATGGAGGATAGAATTCTCCTAAGAAAAAATAAACAGAAACAGGTTATAACCAGTCAATTGCTATGACCTGTTTCTGTTTATAAAAAATCGTTCTATATTAAAATTCTAAATTAAACCCTTCTTGTTGTAGTTGATCGGTAATAGTGGCAGCAAATTTAGCTAATAATCTTACAGCAATGATATCAATTTGTTCTATAAATGCTTCAATATTACCACTGCCATTTGTTTTATTCATAGTGTTATGTGCCGTAATGGATAAGTCAACGAGTGATAGATGTTCGGCATTTTCTAAATCAAACTTAGGCAATCGAAGATGCTTAAATATTGTTCCAACCTGCAATTTTATAGTGAAGCTATCCACAAATTCACGTATAATTGATGAATTGAGTAGCGCACAAATAAAGTGAGCATATTTTTCACTCGAAAAGGATGCAAAGTATATTTTATGATCAGGGATAATAATCTTTCGCTGCTCAATATAGGGTACAAGACCATCAGAAATCACTGCCGCCTTAAGACTTCCAGACATTTCTGCCCATACAACCTTATAGGGAGCAAATGTATAGTCTCCTACGTTATAGATTGCATAAAAGGGTATATCGGCAAGATTATCGGCATATTGTTTTTCCAAAAATGGCCGCATTCGGGTTCGCCAAGTTGATCGTTGATCGAGTAGGCCAACACCATCAATGAGCACATCGCGATTCAGAGACTGGAAATAACGTGCTGCTAGTGGATACCCCTGATAAGTCAGTCGAGACATGGATGGCATAGAGGATGAATTAATCCCCTTATTAGGAACAATTACGGCTAACTCGCTTGTGGTGGCATAAAATGGTTGAACATTTTTTGCCCCTTTTATCAGAGGATATACAAGGTCAGCCTCAATCTCATATGTTCGCTCTGGTACAGGTTTTTGACCCTGATCTGGAGAAGTTTTAAAACGAAGAGTTCCAGTCCGATAACCATGGCCAAGAATTCGAATAAAGTATGCCCCATTCAAATCGGTAACAATACCCTTACGGCCTTCAATTGACCTGTCCTCACCATTCAACATGGAAAGGAGAGGAAATCGTCCTAGCGGAAGAATACTCCAACGTTTTCCTGCGTCCTCTAATGCATAAGCTTCATGAGGTATCGATAGAAGATTCTCAGCCGCAGTCGCATAGCTTACATTTTCAGAGATAGTTGTTGGGGTTATACGTTTCCATATGTTATAGGGAACAGGATAGGTTGTAGCTCGCCCCTTGTAGATGGTTATCACTGCGGGACGATTACCTACGCGGCGGAATGGTTTAACCTCGCTAAAATCATCAACCTGTAAAACCTCTAACGGGGTTTCGCGAATCTGAAACTGACGAAATCCACCAGATGACTGAGATTGCAGGTGATTTTGTGGAAGAATAAAGGCCAGCTTACCACCCTCATCCAACCACTGGTCAATAACGGTATAGGTTATCATCCCCGATATATCAAGCTCATTCCCCCCAAAAAAACGTTCATCAGAGAAAATTCCATATTCATCACAAATCGGTTTAATTTTCTCCGCATAAAGCTGGGGTAATTCAGACCAACGAACCCAGGGTGGATTACCAGCAACGATATCGCAAGACCCTATTGCAACGGAGGCAAAGTAATTTCGCGCAATCCGACACCATATCCGATTCCATGAGCGTGATTCAAGAAACTGGATGTCATTAAACATTTTTTCCAGATATGGAATCCAGTCAAGATGATCCTCTACTCTACAGAATTCAGGATTTCTCTTAAGATGTGTAATAAATGCAGAGGTATGCTGGTGCTCATTTATCGACTCTTCCATCTCCTCAAGCACTCGTGCAAACAAATGTTGTTTGTGAATTAGGGATACAGGGATATCTAGGGCGAGTATAGGACACCCTGTTAGACGGGTTGAAATATCATAGCGATAAATAGTCGGATCATCAGGTCGGGGCTTTGGAATGTAAACGGCATCGGCTTGATATACAGGGATTTCAACCGCAGATGAAGTTTTCAAGAGATCCGAAATCGCAATAAGATAGTTAACCCGTGCAGTTAACATGGCAAGAGGGTTTAGGTCAAATCCAAAGATGTGATTGGTAATGCCATGAAGAATAGCAGAATCATCCCATCCTTGGGCGTGAGCCGCCTGTTTATAGCGCTCAATAGCATGAATAAGGAAATTGCCTGAGCCGCAGCATGGATCGAGAATCTTCTGATCCAAAATTTGGGAGCCTTGATATCCAACACGATCAAGAGTAAACTCAACCAGCCATTCTGGCGTGAAATATTCCCCCAGACTATGACGAAGCGGTTCAGGAACTATTTGCTCGTAAACATACTTCACAATATCGCGTGTTCGTTCCAGTTGAAGATCGCTTAGCCGATAAAGGTTAAGCCGCTGCATAATCTGTCGAATTGCTTCAATCAATCCTGCGGGAGCCTCATGTGTATACCAGGTAAAAAAAGTCCCCTCAACAAAATTGAGGATGTTGACACGGCGAAATACTTTTGATTCCTCGATATCATCTACCAACAACTTAATAAGGGATCGATCAGGAAGTCCTGCGGTAGAAAAACAAAAATCGGTTTGGGTCATACCCGGGATAATAGCATTTGTCAGCACAACCTCAGCCGCAAGCAATTTGAAAAAAAGTGCATGATAGGTATGAAGGACAAAAAGGAGACGGGTGATATCAGCAGATTCAGGTAAACCCACTGACTGAAGATACGCCTGAAGTTTCTGTCGCCCTCGTGTACCAATGCTTGTTCCTTGTTGGAAAAGACTTTTCCATTCGGTAAAGAGCATGTGTATCCGCTTGACACCCATATCAAGAGATACATTTAAGTGATGCCATAATGCTTGTAGGGTCTGTCGCGCAATAAAGGAAGATGGACCAAAATCATCAATAACATTTTGTGGGGTTAGTTCACGCCGATCATCAACGTCAAGCGCCATAACCAAAGCCCCAGCACTATGTTCATCAAATGGCAATAGTTTCGTGACCCGAACCGTTTGATCTGGTTCAACAAAGGTAAAGGCAAGATGTTCTCCATCAAAACACACGCCAATATAATCTGAGGGCCTTCTCCCATCACGAAGCGATTGCTGAGGGATATACCTATTAATGAGTTGATCCTGCGCCTCTTTAAATTTAAGGCTGGTGGATTGACCTCGAAATAGGCCTTTATTCTTAAACTCTAGAATGACACGATTCCGGCGGATATCCTGCCGGCCTCGTTCTAGGGTAAAATTTGGAATACCCAAAGCATTAGTAGCAGCCAGATAAAACCCGCTCCGAAGCTCCTCTTCATTCGCTGAATTATTGATATATCGTTGATATTCCTGAACAAAATTAGCCACACGCTGAGCATACATAAAGAACCCTCCATATCAAGAATCGATAGGACTGCTGATGTAACCCACGTTAATGCGGCCAAAGCCATGCATGTAGAAAAAGGAAGGTTATGAAGGACAGCACAGAAACCTTTACTTGTACATCACATTTTGATGCCCGTAGAGGAATTGAGGATAAAATGTGGTACACAACATACATCATAAGAGAAGCCCCCTCGATGCTTCCTAGCGGGAGGGGGCCTAATCTAGAACAGTATAGCATATTGTCTGTTCGCAAAATTCCATCCTAGGCTTTATATAAGTAATGGTTTCAATTTGATATTATGGTTAATTTATCATTAGAAAGCCTTATAATGACAGTCTTAAATTAGCATTAGAAAAGATAAAGACTAGCTGATATCCAATCAAAATGATTCAAATGACATATGAAATCAAAAAAAGAAGAGTTAAAATCGTATAATAGAATGAAGTGTCTAAAAAAATCTTCAAATAGTGTATTCATAACTATAATCATATGACTTCCAGTTGATCTTTTGTTGCCAAACATATACTTACATCACGATACCATTTTGTTATGCCAAGTAAATAAATTGTGCTAAGCCGAGAACACCACATATTACAAGAAAAAACTAACTCTAGAAACAAAGATCGATAATCAAGAATCTTCAGATCACCCAAATTAGAACATTTATACTACTGTCGCGTATTCCGAAAACCACAAACGACCCACTAGGGGTCGCTTATGGAAGAGAGGAGGATGAGGGTTTAACAGTATTATAAGTATGTAGGTTATACGCATTATAATATTGTACCTACGCCACAATCTTCTCAAACCACTTTACCTTCAAAAACCGATGTGGCTGCTGGATACGTTGCCCATCCTTGGTGTACTGGGTTGTCCAGATCGGCGTGAGAATACCTGACTCACGCACCTCGTCGATAGTGGCAATCAGCAGCTGACTGCCGGGCCAGCCGATTTCCCACGCATCGAGCACAGCCCGTTTGCGGCGTTCGCTCGGCACGGTAAAGGCAATCAGCGGCCATTGATAGCGCCCTTCCCAATACTTCGAGCGATATAACTCCCCATAGGAGTGGGCCTTACCCGTAATAATGCTCAGTTCCTCGGTTCCCCGATCAATCTCAATGGCATACAGTTGATCGATCTGGCCTGCTTGTTGGCTAACCCCCAGCCATGGATAGAGCGACGAGCGCTCACGATCGGTCTGCGTTGCATCGGCCCAGCGGCGCACCACGACAATGCCGTCGGCGCGTGGCCGTGCGGTTGGCCCTAAGTCCATTTCGATATAACTGCTCATCCCGACAATGCCAGGCACGTAGGGTAATGACTGAATCAAACTGGTGATGACCTCGGCATATTCAATCTGGTGTTCCGCTTGATGTTGGGGATTGAACATCGTGGGAGCCAGCCGCTCACTGCCTTCTTCAAGCATCGGAAAAGCCTGTTTGACGATCTCCCAGCCGAGGGGCGTGAGGCTATATAAGCGGCCATGGCGTGTCCAGCCCAGCGCACCACGTGGGTCATAGCCATGCGATTGAAAGTGTTCGCAATAGGTGAGCAGTTTGGCATCGACGAGCTTGGCCAAGGTGCGATTAACCGTTTGAATCGTCACCGTAAACGGATGGCCCCACGCTGTGCGAAGGTGACGTGAAAGCAAGCGGCCCAACCGAGCGACGAGCAACAGGATGTGTAACTCGATGGGATTGAGGCCAATCGCGAGTGATGAAGCCATGAACAACCTCCTCAGGATGAAAACGGTGGCGATGCAGCCTGTTAAAGAATGTCGGCACGACCAAACGGCCAGTTTAGGCCTTTCTGATGGGCTATTCTTTTTTTGGCGGTTTGTATACCATCTGAATGCGGTTTGAATACGATATGAACACGATATGAATGGTAATTAAGATGGTCTGCAATTGTGTCCAAAACAATCATAATTACCAGTTTGGGTACATTACACCTCTAGCTGGAGCAGGTAACCACAATACATTCTGGATTTAATTCAGCACAACGATACGATCACGATTAGCAATCTGCCACTGCTCCTGGCATCGCCAGAGTTGCGGAGCTTTACCGTCGGCGAAATGAAGTATCTGCCAGTCACAGATACGGTTGAGGTGGTGGTGGAATTGCCCTTGCCCTAGTTGGATGTATTGCCGGCTCAACTAGCGGTTTAAATATGAGAAGGCGGTCATACTTGATGTATGACTGCCTTCTCACTATGACAGTTCTTGTATTATCTCTGATAATAGAAAGTCTATCTCACTTTTAAAATCAACTTGTTGTCGATTTGGAATAATTTCTTTCCTAGAAATAGGTTTATGGATATTTATATGAGCAGTATTTTTTAACGTAACCAAAAGATGATTTAATATTTTTTTGCCAGAATTACCTTTATAGTTACTTACTACATTATCAAAATTAATATGTCCAAATATTGGTGGTATATGATCTATAATAGCCCTAAGAATAAATATAGCTGCAAAATAACACTCATTTGAAAATGATATATTTAATTCTAAACATAATTTCACTAGTTTAGTAATATCAAAATCTTTTGATTGAATTTTTGATAGTTCTTTTATTCTATCAAGGTTTACGTAATATTCATTATTTCTATTAATTCTATATAAATCATTATCTTCAATTATTTCATCTTCTTTTAAGCTATATTCAATATATTCAAATATCTCTCTAGAAATAACTATAATATTTCTTGAAGAATCTATAGATGATTCAAGAATATCTATTTCAAAGTTATGCCATTTCTTTATTTTATCAAATTCCTCGAGGTGAAATTCAACTAACTTATCTATATTATCTTTTATATGGAATGGATTTATATATTTGATGTTAAATCCACCTCCGCCTATTTTCCTTAAATAGATCTTTCCCGTCATATCTGTGATAAACCCCAATTCACCAATCGAAATGAATGATATTTCGTAAACTATTTTTGATGAATTTTCTTTTTTTCTTATTATTTTGTAGTGAGGCCACACCATTCTTTTTTTAAAATCATCTAAATATTGTGATATACCAGAATCTATTACATCTATTGATTGAGAAGTATAGAAATTTAAATTTATATTATTTTCTATATTAAAATTATGATTTATATTTTTAGATACTGATCTTTTTGAAGAAATTCTATCGAATTCAATAAAATTAATATCAGATTCATCTATAATAAAATTAAATTCCTTATTATCTAACTCTTCCAATATTATATTAGATAGTAAATCTTTATGTAATTTTAATTGGTTTCGATATTCTGGATACTTATTTCGAATGATAATAGAGTCATCACCAAGTCTATAAGTCGTTGATTCCAAAACAGGCTGTAATTGTGGAAGTGATTCAATAATCCTATCTACAGCTTTACTGATATTTGTAAGTGGTTGCATCATAGAAATACCCAAATATGTAAATCTTTTAAATCCTAGCACAAATGTCAAGCCTGCCTGCTGTTTCAGACAGCAGGCAGGCTTGTTTAGAAATCCCGAAGGTTAACCTTCACCCCAAAGGCCAACAAGCCAGCTTGTGACTTGAATGCAGGCGTTCCAATAAATGATGCAGCTGCTTCAGCCATCTGCTCTGTATCAATGAATGGTTGAATAACCTCTTTCCCTTGGGCCTCAATTTGATCTTCTAATAACTTCACGCGCTGGTTGGCAAGTGTAACCATTTGCCGCGCCAACTCCTGCACCACGATTGCATAAGCCAAGGGCTTCGTATCGATTTCAACGGCAGCCGCTGGGCTTGGTTGGCCAATGGTAAGCATTGGTGGTAAGTCTGGTTGTTCAGATGGCGTTTCAACCAGTGGCTGGCTGGCTAGCTCTTCGCTCTCACTATCATCAATTGTGTTTGGTGTTGGCGTGCCTGTGAATTCAGCACTAGGAACCGTCTTATCGCCAATGATGAGCATTGGGGGGATCTCAAGCTTAGGTTCAGGTTTTGGCACTGCTGGTGCAGCTGCTGGCTTGGGCTTTGGCGCTGCTTGCTCTTTGTGGGTGGTTACAATTTGCTTTGCTACTGCATGGGTAATCTTTTGGCCCTGCTCGGCTAGATTGATCGCTTCAGTTCTGGCATCCTCTGGTGTTGATGGGGCTGCCAACAAATATAAGGCCGATGGTGCAAATTCCGAAATTTTCGGATTTTGACCAAACCGCTCAGCAACATTCATATAGTTACGGGCGGTATCAGCTGACCATTGGAATTCTGCATCAAGCCATTGCCCAAACTTGCCATGGCCCAAGCGTTCTTTCACATCGATCAGCCGCTCACCAATCTCGATGACGGCCTGCGCAGCGCTGCGCATTCGATCCCGAATTTCGACCGCTTTTTGCTGAACGATAACGCGGGTTTCAGTATCCAGCGCGTTGTAATCGAATAAGGTTAGTTGTGTGGTCATGCGTTAATTCCTTTTAAAAATGCAGACGTTACCCCAAGACATTGAGCCACATTAGAAACCGTGATTGGGGTGCTTCGCATCGTGAGTGTGCTCATATCGACAATTGTTTCAAAAGTGGTCAAGCGTTGGGTAAAGATGATTTGATGTAAGTATTGGCCAACAATTGAGGCCATTTGCTGATTAATAAGTAAGGATTGGCGGTTATTCTCCATCGCGGTTGCACAATCAAGCTGCTGCGATTCAGGCAGTGGCTCTGGTGGTGTTATCAGCGATGGTGCCATCAACGATGGTGCTGGTAATGATTGCACCATTCCCTCAAGGGCAAAGCTTCCTTTTAGCTTATGCGGTGCTACGCAGTTGCCTACAAGCACTTGTCCCCCATGCTCGTGGTTGCCACTATCAATCCATAGGTTAAAGACATATTTAGCTAAACCATCATGAATAACCTTGCGTGCTTCGGCATTATCGACAGCGCCCACAACAATTGAGTAGGGCCGCTTATCAAGCGCAGCCGATTGATGCCATTGATAGCGATCAACATGCGGAAGCGAATATTGATCGATCATTGTGGGTATAGCTTGTATTTTGAGGCCTAGGGCTTGGTTGAACCGAGTAGCCAATGATTGTGCTTTATTTCGGCCTATTTCGGCTGGGGCAAAGAGTTGACGACCAATATTTTTTGCTTCAATTGTATCGCCATCAACCAGCGTTACATCGATTTTGGGGGAACCCTTCTCATTGGCATGCGCCATTAACCGAGCCACAGTTTGCACGATATAAGAGCCAGTACCACCAGCCCCAACAATAGTGATATGAAAGCGTGACTGGTTTCCTATTACAAACGGGGCAATAGGCTCAAAACTGAGCATTTGCATAGCGATCCCCCTCTCGTTGTCCCACATCGGCAAAAGGGCCACAACCATCAAAAATGGTGGTAATAGGCACAACTTGATGTTGGCCATAGATGTTTAATCGACAAATGATTTCAGGGTTGCTATAGATGTTGCCGATCACACATGAAATTGAGAGGCCTGTATCATCAGCATCATCGGTGGCCGAAAAGTAAGCAGGCATACCATGATGGCTATGAATATCAACAAAGATTGGTGCCGACGGCATTTGATAATGCACCCTCAAGGCACTAGCTTGTTGGGGAGCAATAATCAGCTTCAGCCGATCATCTTTATTAACTACAAAGTATTGTTTCTCGATTGGTCGTGCTACTCCATTGGTGATAATAGAAGCCTTTTGGGCATCTGCAAGCAGCATTGATAACCAAGCAGATGGTAAGCGTTTGGGATAATTGAACCAGTGAATCATCGGCATAATCGCGACCATGCCAGGTAGATCAATGCGCTGCTCGGAGACTTGAATAATCAAGCGCTGATGGCGATCGCAGCCACTTTTGAAGATGCCGTTCGCTGCGATCAGCCACGTCAAGCCTGGCTGATTAGGGGGATATGGTTCCGCTTCAGTAACAATATGGTAGCGGTGAAGGTTTGGGATCATGCAAATCCCCCTTCCAACACGTTTTCAAGAACTAAATCAGTAGCACATAAATCATGAAGTGGATACATAGCCTTACCTTTAATCCTATGGTACAGATTGATAATATTGCCAGATGAACGCATGCTCTTACCACCAACCAAATGGGTATTGAAACGACTGCCTATCAAAAAGAGGTCAAGCATTGCCTGCATCGTGCTTGGGCCAGCAGGCAAACGATCATCACTATCACCCCAGCAAATCATCGCATTCGGGTACACATTAGGGAAGGGAGCCATAAATAAGGGTGTTGACGCTAAAGGATAGGCTTCAGTGGCTAATGCCCAAATCTGATAGTTTTGTTTCCAACCACGCCAAACGAGCGGTGGAATGGGAATCGTTAACCGATCATTATTGGCAAGCTCTATCGTGATGGATTTTGGTGGAATATACATGCAGTAGAAGGAACTGCCTTTATAGCTTCCATAGCCTAAGGTATTTTGAGGGAGCAATCCCGATGATTGGGGGATACCGCTTAATACCTTTGCAACCTCACTAACATCGACTGGGTATGATGACCAACCAGATGGCTCACGGCGGGTCATAATCACCGCATTATCGAAGAAATCTAGCTGAAGCTTCGGGCTTTTATCAAACACGATTTCTCGCTTATATGGTCTGGGGTACTTCATCGTTGGCATTGACTAACTCCATTAAGGTTGCTGGGCGTTGGGTATCATTAGCCAGTACGACCGCAGCGGCTCCATAAATATTGAGCAAAATATCGATCGCATATTCATTGTTGCGATCAAGCCATGCTGCAAAGTCATGGAATTGGCTGCACAGCGCATCGGCTCGACGTTGACGATCTTGGACTGAGGCGACCATATCAGGGTTAGCCCAATCTATGCCGTCATCCCATCCACCAACTTCCAGTTCTGCCATAGAAACATCGGCAAACACATCACCAGTAATGCGCAATGCATATTGAATCAAGGTTCCAAGCTCAAACCCATAGATCTTTTTGCGATTTAATTCTTGAATTAATCCATGGATATGAATATGCTCAGGCAAAGGGTCAAATGTTTTCAGCGCTTGAAAAATTTCTTTATCTTTCACGAAATAGCGATCACCATCGAACCGCATAACATCGTAGGGTGTAGTATGAAATGGATACCGCGTAAGCCACATTGCAAGATGAAACATATCTCCAGCTTCACCAGCATGAATCGGTAAACCAAAAACGGCTAAAGGGGTTTCATCAAGCCATTGCCCGGCAATCTCAAATCGCAGATCAAGACTATAGCTTTCCGAGAGGGCAGGATCATCATTGGCAATATCATCGGCATCATCATAGGGATCGAAGTCCTCTTGTCTCCACTCCATATAATCTTGAAAATTCATGGTTGTGGAAACAAGATCTTCAACCAGATATGCCATTCTGATAAAACAAGACTTACCCTTTACCAACGTCAATGGTTCATCGCGAATCTGTTCATAATAACTAGGATCGTAACGCTGCATTAGCCGAACCCCATGCAGTACATCATTCCATTCTTTAATGATGGTTTCATCACTAAAGCCCGCAGGGGTCAAAGAGCTAACCTTTACCAACCCAATGGCAGATCTTGATCGGCGCTTGCGGGCAATTCGGCTAAGTGCAGGCATAGTGCTGATTCCTCGCGGTTATATTTTTTTTCAAATCGTTTGCTTAGCTCAGTATCCAAATTCATGAGCATGGCTTCGCCAAAGGTCAAACCACCAGCTAGTAACTTCTCTATAGGTACTGGTGGTTTGGTGCTGAAGAGATCGAAGAGATCCCAAGCAGGGGGGATCTCTTCCAAGGCTGCAACTAAATCAAGGCCTTTTGTGCCAACTTTTTTGACGAACTCGATGGTTTCGTACTCTTCACCCTCAATTGTGCGTTTGCCCTTGGTGATGATTGCCGATGTTACTGAAGGGTATGTGGTGGCAAGATGGGAACGAATTGCATCAATCTCCATTGCGCTCGGTACCCGAAACTCTTGTCCTTCAACGATGATGATCTTGGTATCCGCTGCCATGATTTGCTTCCTTTACTTATGCTTGATTATCAGTTTGTAGCTCGGCCATCAATTCCGGCGAAATAAACCCCAGTGCCTCTTGCTGCTCAGGCGTTAGCCATTTCGCTATTAACTGGGGGCTTATATTGCGATTGATTAAAATATTGCGGGCCGCCTCTAGTTGGCCTGCCCGCAAATATTCCTGCACCTGAAGTTGTGTGCCTGCAAGATTGACTAGGTTCATACCTTTATCCCAATCTGCTTATACATATGGGCAATAATGCGATCAGGGTACACAAAGCACTTTTTTTCCTGATCGTATTCGGCCCATACTTTTGGCATGCTGTACAGATAGCGGCCCAGCCCGAATGCCGAGCAGGCGCGTTTGAACGCTTGGGCAACGGCAACCGTCGCTTTATTCGGGTCAGTTTGCTCGGCTTCCCCAACATCTTCACGAGTGATGCCAACTAGGGTCAGCTGGCAAATAACCGCACCTGGCCCTAAGGGGCGATAGGTCACAGCCCATTCACCACCAACCACAGCATCAAGCCTGTCCTGATAGGCTCGGACTTCGGCATAGGCAATAGCTAAAGCGCGGGTCTTATCCTTCGTGACAACAGTGGGCTTTATCTCAATAATATCCATGGGGAACGGGGCTTCAAGCTTGGGTTTGATAGTGGTGAATGGTTGTGTCATAATGAGGTATCCTGTTCAGGGATTAAAACAAACTACTAGGCAGTAGTGATAGGTTTTATTGGCAGGATGTGTTTGGCAACACTTTGTAGCGCTGCTTCATTGTTCGCTAGTTCTATCCAACTTTGAACGCCAGGATCATGCTGGGCTGCCTGCAACGCAGCCCGATGTTCCTCTTGCTCTTGTTTTCGTACCCGTTCCTTATAGGCTTCAATGGCTTCGGCTAGGCTCTCGAATTCGCCATCGGCGGTATAAATCCATGCAGCCATTAGGTATGCTCCTTTGTTTTGCTAGACACGCTCTAATCCGCCGTTAGGGGATTGAAATAAACTCCACTCGATAATTGGGCATGCAACGCAAACCAACTACCGGAATATCATCAAATACCGAGCGAACAGCACTGGTTAGTTGCCGTTGAATGATCAAGGCTTCATCTTGATCAAGGCGGCCAATCGCTAGCGAAACTTCGGTATCGCCATAATTCATGATGATTTTGTAGTTGCTCATTCATAGGCCTCAGGGGTAAACGTGAAGGTTGCCCAAACTTGATCAAGTGGCTCTTGGCTATCAAGGAATGCGCCTTCAAGTTTGGCATTCGTTCCACCCTGAGCGTAAAAGGCTTTCTTGGCACTCATATAGGTATCAATGGTTTTGACCATCGCCTCATGCTTGGTCAGATGGTGAATTACGGCATCGCTGTAGGCAACCGCCGTGCGAACAGCCTCAGCATGGGTAGTGCTATCAAAACCAGCACAATGCAGCAGAGGATAGTGTCCGCCAATACCAATATTTGCATTGACCAGTAGCCCAAAGCCAGGTATCCAAACCGCTTTGGTTTCAATCTCTACCTCTTCATATTCGCCATAGACTCCAGCTTCATCAAACACGATGATGCCTTTGACGGTTACTTCTACTTCCATTGATGATCTCCTCAAAACGAATGGCTGCCCAGCTGGGCAGCCATCGCACTAGCGAATCTGGTTAATCCCTTGGTCAATGTCACCTTGGGTTATGGGTGGATAGTGTGTCGTTGGCTCAGGTCGCTTGTGTGCTTCCTTTTGAAATGTTCGCAGCAGCGCCCGGGCCATATTGATAGCCATCACAATCACCACGGCCAACACAACCAGCCAAACCAAATAAGCTACAAACAACAGATATTCTGGCCCAACCAAAACACACCATACGGCAAACCAAAAAACTACAGCACTAGCACTACTGATTAATTGTTGCTTAGGGTGCTTGGTTAGAAGTGCTATTGCTATCGCGCTGGCAACTATGCCGAGCATGGGGATAAGACTTTCGATCATTGCTGGCTCCATATCTTCAATCAAGGCGATTTTGATAATTGATTTGAAAATTGGTATATTGTCAATCGGTATCAGCATCCACCGCTAGGGGATTGAAACTATCTTGTGTCTGTCGTTCGGCGGCAATAGCGGCCAAAATTTCTGCTTGGCTCATGATCAAACCTCGCGCTGATAATTGAATTAATTGTGGGTAGGCCTACGTGATTTCCTACCCGTTGATCGTGGTGCTGCTAGTAAGGACGCGGCGCTTATGCCGAGGTGGGGTCATCGCCCATAGCCTTCTATCCTTGAGGCAAGCCATCCCGCGCTGGCTGCGCACGATATGCCACGACTGCGTATTTACTTGTTAAGGTAGTTTTACTTGCGAACATTGCCGCTGTTCCGCACAACAGCGGGTGAGCGTTGATTGATACATACCGAGTTGCGCCACGTTGGCGCTGGTGAGCAGGTAGGATTGCTCAGGCCATGGCGGCTTGGTTAGAGTTGTATCCGCCAGTTGTCCACGCGCTGGCTTGATTGAATTGGGCTGCCCGTTTGGTTTTCAACGTAGGCGATGGCATCAACTTCGTTATCAAAGTTTTGAATGAACTGGCCTTGGAAAAAGAGTTTGCCCCAATTGCTATCCCCAAAAAACAATTCCCACGATGTGCCGTTGCAATCAATAATTTCGAATTCCATTCATCCTCCTGTTTTAAGTGGTTGGTGCTTGGTTGCCGCTTACGCATGCGGCACTGCACACAGTGATGCAGTCGCGATGGTGAGCAGGTAGGACTGCTCAGGCCTAGGCGGCTTTCTGATAATGATTTGGGGCCGCTGCTGCTTGCAAGAGGATCTTGTAGGCTGCTCGATGCCAACACGTCGCACCTTTGGCAAAGGCAGTACATTGGCAGGTATCGCCATTGACGTGATACAAAATGGAAGGATTAGAGCGGCTACGAATGGTGAGGCTTGAGCCATCCCACGACCAGCCAGGCACGGCCAATTCGCTAAAGGCTTTGTTGATGGCATTAAGCTGAACTTTTTTTCCAGCATAGAGTTGGCGTAGTTGGCCAACCAATTGACCAATCACGAAATAGCTTGGGGCTTGGGGAATAGCCGATGCTGAAGATGCAGCAGGCTCGCGTGTTAGTTCATCTTCAAGTGGCTCAAAAAACTTGTGCGCTGGCTGCTCTGGAAACTCCCGCGATAAAATTTCATAACGCAGCTTGTTCAATTTGCTACTAGCAGCATCGCTGGTTGGGAAGTAGCCGATCAACTCGCCACCATTGTGGGCAACGTACTCTTTGTCCTTCAGGCAATAGGTAACACCTGTTGCGCCTTGGGTTGGGCTACAGCATTGGCAATAGCACACAGGCTGCTTTGGTTGTTTGCGGGTTGGTTTTTTCTTAGCAGGCTTGAGTGGGGCAGCTGGTGCAGCTGGGGTTGGGTTAAACTCTTCGGCTACTTCGTCGGCGTAGTTAATCGCGTGTTGGATTAGCTCATCAACAAAAAATTCGTAATATCGACTGCCAATGTGTTGAATGGTCATTTTGGGGGTTGAGAGAAATGCGCTCCAGCCATGGTTGTTGTGCTCAAGCCACAATGTAATTCCAACAGCGGCATGGCTTAGGGTGGTCAATTCTCGACGTGTGGTTTCTTGAGGTTGCATATATTTCACTCCTGAAATTCATATCTGAAATATAAATCATATTTGAAATGATGTCAATAATGAATTACAGATATGAAACACAAATTCCGAAATTTTCGGAATTTGCTGGAGTAGTATCCAAGGCAACAATAGGATTTAGACCATAAAAAAGCACCATGGGCCGACTGGCTCCATGGTGCAAGGGATTAATCTAGGATGGTCTATTGTTCAGCCATTTGTACATCATCAATATTCCATCGGCTATTGCCTTCATAAGTTACTTTACAAACCCATACAAATTCCACTTCCAGATTAAACGAGTTCTTCGCTTTGACTGTCGATTGGACATACCAAGTTAGATCGCCTTCCTGCACGGTTTGATAATCGAACCATGGGAAATCAGCGGTTGAGGGATGGGTAAGGCGTTGCTTGACTGCCTGCTTACAGACATCAATAGCACCCGCCTCGGTGGCAAGATCAGGAACCGCCGTAGCAGTTGGACGTGGTGTTACCGTTGGTAATTCTGCCGTCTCACCAATCGCCCCAAACTTCACGGCATCAGTCCCTTCAAGCGTAAACCATAACTCATTGCTGTCTTGGGGAATATCGAAAGCAATTGCCCATTCTTCGCGTTCACCACGCTTAATCATCTTCCCGCCTAAATCGCCGATCGAGGTAACATTGAGGCGTTTTGCCGCTTGGTTGGAAGCATTCCGGTCTAATTCAATTGTTTTGGTATCTGTTCGTACCTTCAATTCTTGCTTACCAATCAGGTGGTCATCGCCCTTGTTGGTTATCGTCCCATGGACAACCAGCCACTTACCAGTTGCCGCTTCGCTAAAATCATTCGCAATGCTGATATCGAGGATGGTAATTTCCCATTGGCCAATCGGATTACTTTGGCCAATCTCTGCTACGAATGGCGTTGCCGTTGGCGGAAGCGGTGTATTGGTTGGCACTGGAGTATTGGTTGGCCGAGCCTCTTCAGTCTGGGTCGCCGCAATTGCAATAGCTTCCTTCGTAGCATTGGCATTATCCTGCTCGACGGTCGCCGCAATCGCAACCGCCTCACTGGTTGCATTCGTATTGCTTTGCTGGGCGGTTGCGGTAACATTAGCAACTACAATAGCCGTAGCCGTCTGCTCGGCCTGTAGCTTTGAGCCTTGGTTATAGGCGAGTCCCAAACATGAACACACAAACACGACACTGCCAATTGCAATCCATTTGATATTTTTCCGCCAGCCTGGCTTGTTTGGTGGTACTGGTTGCATATAAGGTGGCATAGAGGGTTGTGGGTATGACATAGCGTCTCCTAAACAAAGCGTTTCCTTCAACTAAGTTAGGTGCAATTCAGACCCATTTTTTGGATCATGATGGAGTGAATTAAGATTTTTGGCTGATTTCTTATGAATGGATAGGCACAATACGACGGTATTTGAGGAGAATACAGTAGGATAGCCAACACCAGCCCAAACATTAGCCAAACAGCTCGAGCACGCCCACGGCTATGATCAAACAGCGTAGTCGATATTCTCCCTACAGCTAAATGAAGCAGAACTTAATGCTGCAAGTTATTGTGGTCATCAAGGGGTATTCAAGAGGTAAAAATAAAAAAGCACCGTGGAGCCAAGCAGCCCACGGTGCTTTTTTACCCCTTAACTATCCCTATGGAATAGATGGAGGATTCCATAGAATCACTAAATTAATAATTTCATGTAGTTTGGCAATGTAACCAACAGCGCTTTGATGATTGAACCTTGCTAGTTGTTTCATATCTTTTAATACTGAACCTGGATGTATAGAATTTCTAACCGTTTGAAGTATATCGACACCTAGTTTATTAGTACCTTGTACACATAGCTCTATTATTTCCTTACAGTCCTGAAATGAAAAGGTAGTCCCTATATACTGGGCTAGCACTGTACGATCAGCAAATTTAGGATTTCTAGGGCCTAAATCACTTAATGGCTTTGGTACTGTCTGTAAAGTAATCAAGTATTCTAGTACATCCGTCCTCTGGATTGTTCCAAGCATAACACCTTCTAGAATAGCTCCCAACATTACAATACAAGCTTTAAATGATGTTCCTTTATAAGCATAGGCTGCTTGTTGAATATCATATAAAATAATATTTTTCATTTGATCGGGAATATTACTATTCTTAACAAGATTCTTCATCTCTCTAAATGCAGTAGTAATTTCTTGTTTAGGTGGAGGGCTAGGTTCAGGAATATCATCATCAAAAAAAGAATTATCTTCCACATCACCATCATTCGTCTCACTACTAGCATCGGTAGTGTTTGATGAATCACTACTAGCATCGGTAGTGTTTGATGAATCACTACTAGCATTTGTATTCTCTTGTTCAGAAGAATTGGCATCTTTTGATGATGAACTATCATTAACTTCCTCTTTTTTTGGCTTAGATGGGTATTCCTTTCGCAAGTTAGTCCACATTGATGCAATAACTCGCATAATATCTGCCTTGACATACTGTAGTAGCTTGAGATATCTAGGATCAGTTTGCTTTATTCTTTGTCTATTACTGGTAATAATGTCATCTTCATCATCGCTATCCATAAAATCTGCTTCAATTTCACCAATGATATATTGTCGATATACACCCGCATCAGTTATATCTATTAAAATATCTTCTTGAATCATTTTACCATGAGCAAAAATAGAGATGGTACGGTGGCTCGTTGGAATATTACTTGGACGATATACAGTACCAATCCAACCCTTAACAGTTATACCTGACATTCCATCTACTAGATTCGTAATTTCAAATGATTTCTTTAGCTTAGTAAAAAAATCAGCATATTTACTACTTTCTTCACCAAGATACCAAAGAAATTGTACTTTATTTAAATAATCACGATCATTATCACTAATTGGTATATTATTAATAATTACAGAAAAATTACAATTATTATTAATAATTGTAAATCTCCGGGCAAGATCAGTTCTTAGAGTTTTCTCCGCATTTACAATAGAAGATTTTATTTCTCGTAATATAATCTTTGTTCCTGATTCAATAGATAAATCATCTTGAGGAACCGGTGATGGCCTATACAACGTTACATCGCTACTTATCCCTCTTTCTATATCGCCTTTACGAATTATAAATCCATGGGGTACTCCATCCTTACAAGAATAAACCTCAGCAATATTGGCTATACCAAATATTGCCAGTATACCGATCCCTTTCCTGCCCATAACATGCCGTCCACTTATAGTGTTGGCTGAATCTTCTCTCTTTTGATGCCCAATTCGTAAGAACTTAGTATTAGCATCCTCAATTGACATTCCTATACCATTATCTTGAATGACTATTTCATCTTGTCGTATATTAATAGATACCTCAGTTGCATCGGCATCCCAAGCATTAGCAACTAATTCAGATAAAACCGCAGGAATATTACTATAAAGACCTTCGCTTAAGTGATTCAATGTATTAAGACTAAATGATAATTCGTACCCGCTGTCGCTCATGTAAACCCTCCAAAAAACGCTTAATACTTTTTGCAATAACACGACCTAGTGCGACCGGAACAGCATTCCCTATTTGACGACTAACTGTCTTAAATTTCAGTTGGCCTTCAGGGGCAAATTGATAACTTCGCGGAAATGTCTGAAGTAAGGCAGCCTCACGGAGCGAAATAGCGCGATCCTGCTCTGGATGACCAAAGCGACCATTACCATACCCATTGCATTGTGTAGTGATGGTAGGTGCTACTTTATCCCATTCCATTCGACCATAGACGCTCCCATAACTCTCACCGCTTTCCTTTTTATGACATTCTGCAATCAATTCTTCCGGCCAATCGGCCCAAGTACCACCAGGCACAGAATGCTGAATACGTCGAAGGTTTATATCTTCTAGTCTGCTGGCTGCATGCATGCTATCACCCTCCCAGTGTCCGCCAGCAGTAATTGGTGGCAGAGAACCAATAACTTCACGTACAGTTCGATAGTTCTCAGGAGTGTGGGTTGGGGGTATAATCTTAATAACGCCCTGTTTAGCAGCAAATAAGACTAGTCGGTCACGTTGCTGCGGAATTCCATAATCAGGACAATGCACCACGCTATGCGAAACGTGATACCCTAATTGTTCAAGTGCTTGAATAAAATTGTTAAAAACTTCCCCTCTATTGAATGTTCGAACCTCAGGAACATTTTCCATTGATATAATATCAGGCTCGATCTCTCTAATAAGGCGCGAAAATTCTGTGAGTAATTGCCACTTTGTTCCAGTACGACTCTTCTTCGTATATTGAGAAAAATCTTGGCATGGGGCACAGCCTACTAAGATTTTATGTTGATTATTGGGATAGAGGGCATTTAACTCTCTGCCATCAACTTCAGTAATAGACTTTTCAATAAAACGAGTTCTATTATTTTGCTCATAGGCATACTTACAAGAAGGATCGTTATCAATCCCTGCCAGTACGCCAAAACCTTCAAGAATAAGCCCGTGGGTTAGCCCACCAACTCCACAGAATAGATCAATGACTGCGCCAACCATGCTAACCTCCACAAAGCATCAAGAGTGAATGGTACTATCGAGTACAGAGCATATCACAGAATGTACTTCTCATCGAGGGGGATTTTAACTACCTCCTTCATGGTACTCCCATAAATGTATGGATTTCATTAACTGCATTACTATGCTAGGTATTGTTTCTAGCGCCACAAAGGCACTACCTAGATTCGTTGTCATCAAATTTTCATGTTCGGGGACGATAAAAAATGGTATACTCCCTCATACGTTTGCCTATGTATAGGGATAAGAGATGAAAAAGATAAACAATGGAACTTGGGCGTGCCTCATAATATTTATGTCATCCACCCTTTTTGAAATGTTAGATCAACGAGTTTTTTTTACTGGAACAGCCTGTCTCCTTTTATTAATCCTGCTAGTTGAAGAAAAAGATTCTTTGGTAAAGCAAATCTTAGCGTATCTACGCGAACGTCTTAGCGATTCCGATCAAGCAAACTTTGTCCATAACCTAACAACCGATCAAGGGAAGAAGGATCAAGCGCCTCCAGCTGCTGAATAAGTTTCAGCGCCTCAGAAACTTTATTATCCTTTTTTACATCTGCAATAAATTCATCTATTGCAGATGTTGTTTCTCGATTAATCCAAGAAATGGCTAGATTGCGTCCATCTTCTTCAGTAGCACTAGCATCAAGTAATAACTGGGCAATATGCTCGGCATTCCCCTTAACTGCTCTAACAACTGATAATAACAATGATCCTCTTGTATCAATCTCTCCTTTTTCTATCCTCATTATTTGAACATTGTTAGTTCCAGCCTCATGGGCAACGTCATCACGCGATAAGCCAATGGCTTCTCGTAGTGTCCAAAGATATGCGCCTGTTGCAATCATACTCATAGTCCCTAGTATATCGTGCCTAATTCAAAAATGAAATAATCATATTTGAATTTCAAATTTGACAAACTCAAGTTATTTCTATAATATTTCATATATGAATATCGTATATGAAATGGGGTTAGGATGACAATTCCACCTAAACCACACCTCGAAAAATTCCGAGAATGCTTAAAAGAAATACCGTTACAAAATTTATCCCAAGCCACTAGGTGGCGTTATGCAAACGGTGATTTACCAAAGGGCATCTTATGGCTACTAAATCATCCCCAGCTACTCCGTGCCTTGGCCGACGATGCTGAACGGAATCAAACCGCAGAATCCACTACACCATCCTACTAGTCATCGTCGGATTTGTGACAACGTATTTCTGTTTCAATCCCTGTTTAAGGATTCGAGGGCAAGATGCTTTACACAATTTTGACAGCCATCATAGCAGGTCTTGCCTGTGCCGTGTTGATGGTTGCCATTCATGGATTGCTTTGGCATCGCCATTGGCGCTTATCACGACCGCAGGCCTATACGGTAGGCACCGCCTGTATTGGCATTGTGCTCACCATCTGGGCGCTATTACTCAACCAACCAGCAACGATTATCGGTTTTTGGGCGATTGCTGGCCTGGCTGGCTCGGCTGATTTAGTAGCTTGGTGGATTCGGTCACGCTTACAACGAATCGAAACTGAGGCCGAGGCTGCGGGTTTTATCCGTGGCCAAATTGTTGGGTTGGATAACGATGGGCAAAACTAAGCAAGATGAACTGATTGGCCTGGTCGAAGATGCAACCGCCCTCAACAATGAAATTGGTGATGCCCATAAGCATATAGCTCTGCGAGCTAACAGCATGAGCCGTGAATCGCTCGATGAACTCAGGCATGCCGAGCAGAGCCGGCGTAAGCAACAGGGTGTGTTGCACACTATTCGTCAACTTGTGGCGAAACGTGCAACCGATTCTTCTGATGATGGAAAGTAGGCGTTGTATGGCACCACAATCTGATCGTATTCAGGTGCGATGGCGCAATGGGTGGACTGCAATCCCCCATACCATCTTGCGTGATTCGCGATTATCACGTAGTGCGCGATTACTGTGGGGTATTCTTGCATCCTATGCAGGAAACGAGGAAGCTGCATGGCCCCAACAAAAAGACCTAGCCCAAGCATGTGCTGAAGATGACAAAGTACCCCATATTCGGACAATCCAGCGCTGGCTTAAAGAACTTGAAACTTATGGCTGGTTAGCCTCAATTCAAACCCGCCATGGCAATATTTACGAACTGTTTGAATCTCAGCAACGCGACACCAGTGTCGAAGAGACGACACCAGTGTCGTGTCAGACACGACATCAGGATCGCGTCAGAGGCGACACCAGTGTCGTGTCAGAGGCGACACCAGTGTCGCATGGTTTAATTAACAAGAATCAATTAATAAGAAATAATAATAATACTCCTGCTGCGCAGCCAAAAAAACCAACGGATACTGAAACCTATCGACTACTTCGGGATCGGCAAGTTTGGACGGCAAAAAAACATGCCCATGAGCCGCTTGAAATAATTCAAGCCTATCTTGACCATGTTGGGCCAAACTACCCCGCCGCCCAAATCGCCCTTGACCTCAAAGCAGGCGTTCACCATCGCCTCACTCCTGAGCCAGAACCATCACCACCGCACACCGAACCAGCCAACGATGATCGGCGGCCTGCATGGATTGGACTCGATCAATGGCAAGGCCTGACCTCAAATCAACGTGATGCCTTGCAATATGCCCAACTGGTGAATGGCCGAATTCAAGCCCAATACGATGATTGGACTGAAATGATCTACAAGCGCTGGGGGCCATTGGCCAACAGGCTGGTTGAAGCTGCTGGGGGGACACAATGACCAATGCTGTTTGGGAACGTGAAGAAACGATCACCTGTGAGCGCTGTCAAGATAGTGGCGTGCTCGGCTATCGCTATAGCGATGATAAAACCCGCAAGGCGATTGAGTATATTCCTTGCGACTGTCGCAAACCAACCATACTACAGAAGCATGGCGACTTAAGCCTTGTCGCCAAAAAAACATTTGAAACCTTTGTGAGCTTGCCACAGGTAGCACCGCTGGCTCAGGCCTGCATGGATTATGCAAGTGACCCCAAAGGCTGGTTATTACTTTCGGGGCCATATGGTTGTGGCAAGAGCCACCTAGCCGCTGCGATTGCTCATGCTGTCGTTGCCAGCGGCAAGAGCGCCATGTTTTTCGTAGTGCCTGATTTGTTCGATGCCTTACGCGAAACCTTTGATGGCCAACAAGGCGAATCGTTTCAACAGCGCTTTGACCGCATTCGCAATGTTCCCTTACTGGTGCTTGATGATGCTGGTACTGAGCACCTTACTAGCTGGGCCAAAGAAAAACACTTTCAGCTGATCAATCACCGCTACAACCGCGAGCTACCAACGGTGTTTACCACCAACGAAGATTTGAAGCGCTTTGATGGGCGTATCGCGAGCCGTTTGGCTGATGTTGCGCTGGTTGAACACTTGGATTTCACGGGCATTGCCGATTATCGACGATTGAATCTAGCCAAGCGACGAGGTAAAGCCGCATGAGCCGAATGAATACTGATCTTGTCCGTAAAGTCTGGGCCGCTGTAAGTCAGCAACCGCAAGCATCGATTCAAGAATTGGCTACGGCTGTTGGTATCCCATACGGCCCTTGTCGCCGCTCCTTACTCGAACTGAAACGGCGTGGCTATATTGATTTCTCTGATCATACCGTCCGCGCACGAACGATTCTGATTCCATTATGGGAAGGTCGCAATGCAAGCACTACCAACACCAATTGAACGGGGCCACGCCGATGGGCAACGTGAAAGCGTTGTTCAAGCCTTTGCAGCCTTGTTGGTTGCATTGATGCTTGACAAAGACCAAGAAGCGGATCAATCATCTGCACAACCGCCTCAATCGAAAGCAGCGTAGAAGGGATTATTCATGCGAGCCGTTATCTATACACGGGTTTCCACCCGTGAACAAGCTGAAAACAGCAGCCTTGCAAGCCAAGAGCGTGATTGTCAGGCCTATGCCCAACGCCATGGTTGGCACGTTGTGCAGGTCTATCAAGATGCTGGCAAGAGTGGCCGCAATGCTGATCGTCCCGCGTTTATGCAGCTTCGTGAAGATGCCGCTCGGAAACCACGATGCTTTGATGTTGTGTTAGTTTGGAAGCTCGACCGCTGCGCCCGTAACACTTCGCTCCAGCTGCGGGTGGTTGATGAATTCCACGCGCTGGGGATTCAACTCATTTCAATTACCGAGCCAATTGAGATGGATACCGCTGCTGGCCGCTTCAATCTGACGATGTTAGGAGCTGGGGCCGAACTCTATAGCCGACTAACAGGCGAACGGGTTGCACGTGCCCGCCGTGCAGCTGCGGAATCAGGCAAATTACCTGGCCCCGTGCCAACGGGCTACCAACGCAATGAGCACGGGGTGCTGGTTCCTTCAGCCGATGCCGAGCATCAACGCATGCTGTTTACACTCTATGCCACAGGACTGTATAGCTTCAGCACCGTCGCCGATGCCATGAACCAACGTGGTGCGCGAGTTTGGAACACTCAACAAGGGCGCTATGTTCCCTACACCAAAGACAACGTTGCATCGATGCTACGCAACCAAGCCTATATTGGCAAGGTGAGCTACAAAGGCCAAACCTATGCTGGCCAACATGAAGCGCTGATTGATCAACAAACATGGGACGCGGTACAAGTTTTGCTTGATCGGCGCGGCCAAAAGCGCGGCTGGACTCCTGTGAGCCAAGGCCGTGGGCTGCTCAGTGAAATTTTGTATTGTGAGCAATGTGGCAGCCGCATGTGGCAACACTACAAGCGCACAACCAACGTTGTGTACTATGAGTGCAGCCAACACCGCTACAACCAATGCCCCATGGCCATGGTGCGCAACGATGTGCTTGATCAGCATATGATTGCCGTGCTTGATGCCTTGGCGTTTCCCAGCGATTGGAAGCGCGATATTCTTCGGGTTGCTCAGCAACAGTGGGACGCACACCAACAACCAGCCCCCGAAGCCCCCAACATTGAAGCCGAGCTTGCCGCACTCAAGCGCCTGTTTCTCAATGATCACATCCGGGCTGATGAATATGAGCAGCGCAAATCAGCGTTGTTGGCTCAAGCCCAAGCACCACGCCAAAAACCAGCTGCATCCTTTAACATGGAGCAAGCCTTAGATTTATTAGAATCAATTAGTTGGACATTTAAGCAGAAGAGGGCATTAGCCGAGAAGCGCGTAGCCTTACAATCACTCATTGCAGCCGTTTGGGGCACAAAAAAAGGGATTGTCGCCTACCAACCACGAGAACCATTTCTGGAACTCGTAGGAAGTTTGCAACAATCCCGCTTGGTGAGCCGGGTGGGGATCGAACCCACGACCAGCGGATTAAAAGTCCGATGCTCTACCACTGAGCTACCGGCCCAACGCGTGAGAGTATAGCACACTCGTAATAAAATTGCAAATGATAAGGTTCACAAACTTTTTAGGCTCAATCGCAGCGTGCGGCGCGACCAATTTGGTCGCGCCGCACGCTCTTTTTTATTGATGACGGGAAAGGGCTTCGGTGGTTGCTCCATCGCAGGATAGTACGTCGTGGTCGGGGCTGCCCCATTCGCTAAAGCCAACTTCGTCGGCTGAAACATTCAGGGCTTGCGCTGCAATAAAATCGGCCAAGTAGGGCGCAATTCGACCTTCACGAACGCCTTCATCCAAAGTAGAGATCAACTCAACAGTACCCATTGTTCCTCCTTATGTTGGTTGTTTGGTGCCGTCATCACCTTCTCCGCTCTGGCTTAAATCAATTCAATTGCCAAGGCAACGGCTTCGCCACCACCTAAACAGAGGGTCGCGAGGCCACGCTTGCCACCACGTTCTTGCAAGGCATACACCAGCGTCGTCAATACGCGTGCGCCGCTAGCCCCAATCGGGTGACCCAAAGCGACCGCTCCACCATTGACATTCAAGCGATCCCAATCGATCTTGAGGTCGTGGCCGTTGGCAAGCGCTTGGGCGGCAAAGGCTTCATTGAATTCATACAAATCGTAATCGGCCAAGCTGGTGTTGGTTACTTCAAGCAAGCGGCGCACAGCAAAGGCTGGAGCTGTAAAGATTTCGAGTGGTTTCACGCCAGCCTGGGCATAGCCAGTAATGCGGGCCAGCGGCTTGGCTCCCAGTTGTTGGGCTTTGGCCATGCTTGCGACCACCAAAGCCGAAGCGCCATCGGTAATGCCAGGTGCATTGCCAGCAGTAACAGAGCCATCAGCTTTGAAGGCTGGCTTTAATTTGGCCAAGGCTTCAACCGTGCTATCGGCACGAACTGGCTCGTCGGTATCAAAAATGGTTGTGCCTTTGCGGCTCTTGAGTTCAACAGGCACAATTTCGTTTTTGAACGCGCCACGAGCAATCGCTGCTGCTGCTTTGCGATGTGAATTGTAGGCAAATTCATCTTGCATTTCGCGACTAACATTGCAAGCATCGGCGACCCACTCAGCTGAGTTGCCCATATGATGATGCTCAACCGCACACCACAAGCCATCATGCACTACGGCATCTTGAATTTCACCGTTGCCAAGCCGATAGCCAAAGCGGGCTTGAGGCAAAAGGTAGGGCGCTCGCGACATGTTTTCCATGCCACCAGCCACAATCAGCTCAGCATCACCAGCTTTGATCATGCTGGCGGCCAACATCACGGCCTTTAAGCCCGAACCACAAACCTTATTAATTGTTAGGGCGCTCACGCTATCGGGCACACCAGCACCCAAAGCTGCTTGTCGCGCAGGTGCTTGACCCAAGCCCGCCCCAACGACATTACCCATAATCACTTCATCAACCACATCGCCGTTGATTCCAGCTCGCTCCAATGCGGCCTTAATTGCGATCGCACCGAGTTGAGGCGCAGTTAAATCAGCGAGGCTCCCGCCAAACTTGCCAATTGGCGTGCGGGCAGCACTCAACAACACCGGTTCGCGCTCGTTGCTCATGGGGCCATACTCCTTGATTTTGAACTAGCTAAAAGCCAGCAGCGCCGTTGCCACTGGCTTATCTATTCAATAATTGTTGACTATCTTACCATAAAGTGTAGGAGCGATCTAGGTTAAATTTCACTCACCGAAACCCTCGCGCCAACTTTCAACCACGCCACGACAGCGCCGCCCCAAGCGTGCCCGCAAATTAAATAATTCATTGACCGTTAAGCCCTCTGCTTGGGCTAAGGCCGAAATATTGGTTTGCTCAAACAAGAGTTCATTCCATAAACGCTGCGCAACCGCATACAGCGGGTCATCATCCATTGTAACGACAACTTTGAGCACTTCGCGTTTCAGTTGACGCAACACCACTAGATCATCAACTGATGGATCTGGCGCGACCAAGCTATCTTGCTCAAGGTGGCTTTGGCTTAAATAGACAATTTGTTGGATTGATCGGCTCGTCGCATCATTTGGTTGCTGATTAAAGCCCATTCCACCACGTTTTAAGGCATTAGTAGCCCGTCGCCATTGCAACACAGCTCGCCGCGTTATCTGATAAATATAGGTGCTCAGTCGTGCTTCAAAGCGAAATTGACCAAGCTTTTGGATCACATCAGCATAGGCGCATACATCCGGTGAGCGATCATCAAGATAAAGATCATCAACACCTAATACATGGCGTTGTTTCAAACAGTGCAGAATATATTGATACACTTGGTGGCAGACTGCTTCATGCTCAGGATGGAGTGGATCAAGCGCCGCTTGAACTGTCGCATAATCATGCCAAAGGTTGATCGTTATGTCAGTTAATGGAGCGTTTGTCGCATGTTGACTATAGTGGGCAAGTAATGTTGCTATGTGCTGGTGTTGTTCTGGGGTTAAATTCCAAGCTTGGGTCGTTGCGACGGTTGCGACAAGCGTCAAATATTGGGTATGCGAGTTCATTCTGGCCTCCACCATTGTCTAGCTGTGTCTCGCTCAATTGACACAGCGACAGCTTAGCGAAGGCCATGCGACAGCCATGCGACAATTGTTTCGATCAAACGTTGTCACACCTAATAAAAAAACAGCGCCAACCAACATTGGTCAGCGCTGTTTGATCAAGGCAATCGATTAACTAGAAGCCATATTCACGCCAGCGTTTGGTCACCCGATCCACAATCGATTGGGTCATGCGAATGTCTTGAGGCCATTCACGCGGAAACCGATCGATATCTTGGCGCTTGCGGGTAGCATCAATCCCCATTTTGTGGCCATAAGCAAAATGATCTGCCGAGTGGTCGAGCGCATCAAGTGGCCCTTCCACAATCACCGTATCGCGCTGCGGATCAACATTCGATGTGACATGAAACAAGACTTGGTTCATATCCTGTACATCAATATCTTCATCGACCACAATAATAAATTTGGTCAACGACATGAGCATCAAGCCCCACAGGCCATACATCACTTTGCGCACTTGGCCGGGGTATTTTTTCTTGATGCTGACCACCAATAGATTATGGAACGTCCCTTCGGCAGGCATATTGACATCGATCACCTCAGGCACGACCAACTGCATCAATGGCAAGAACAAGCGCTCAGTCGCTTTGCCAAGCCAATAATCTTCTTGCGGTGGATAACCCACAATCGTCGTCGGATAAATCGCATCCTTGCGCATGGTGATGGCGGTCAGGTGCATCACGGGATATTGATCGGCCAGCGAATAGTAGCCAGTATGATCGCCGAATGGCCCTTCAAGCCGACTTTCGCTGGGGTCAACATAACCTTCGAGAATAATTTCGGCATTGGCGGGCACTTCGAGATCGATCGTTTTGCATTTGACCATCTCAACCCGTTCGCGCCGCAACCAACCAGCCAACATAATTTCATCGATGCCTGGTGGCAGTGGAGCCGAGCCCGAGTAGATCGTGGCATAATCGCCGCCAATTGCTACGGCAACCGGCAATTTCACCCCACCTTTGCGCAGCGCCTCGCGTTGATGTTCAGTGCCACCTTTGTGAATTTGCCAGTGCATGCCGACGGTTTTTTCATCGTAAACCTGCACCCGATACATCCCCACATTGCGAATGCCTTTGTAGGGATCGCGTGAAATGACTGTGGTTAGGGTGACGTAGCGGCCACCATCATCGGGCCAGCATTTTAAAATTGGCAATTTATTCAAATCAATCTGGTCGCCCGTCCAGACAATATCTTGGCAGGGAGCGCTGGCAACCGTTTTAGGCCGATAGCGCACAATTTCTGAAAGCTCGCTGACTTTTTTAAGCTTGTCGAAAACCCCCTCGGGAACTTCAGGCTTAACCACACTCGCCAAGCGTGCCCGCAGATCGTCGAGTTTTTCTAAGCCCAAGGCCCAAGCCATGCGTTGCTCAGTGCCCACTCCATTGATCAAAACTGGCAGATCTGAGCCAATCACATTTTCAAAGAGTAAAGCGACATTTCCTTGACCTTGCTTCATTTTAGAAACGCGATCAGTAATTTCAGTGATTTCAAGATCAGCCGAAACCGGCGTTTTGATCCGTTTCAATTCGCCGCGTTTTTCCAAAAAGGCGATCCATTCGCGTAAATCACCAAAAGTAGTAGGTATTTTTGTTGACACAATAACGCTCCATTGCAGATGCTGCTCGCCAATCTTTGTGCATTGTATCACGATTTACGCAGATTCAGCCGTTTAGGATTAACAAGCGAGCCTATCACCAACAACGCTAGCCGTAGTTGGAGTACTGGTATAATCGCATTTTCAAACTAATCCATGGAGTATCCAAATGAGTGAATTACGCGGCTTTTCGTTAAGCCAAGAGGAATTATTTGTTTGTTTGATTGTGGCCGATTTGCCCTTGCCGCTGGGCTTTGACGATTTGGCCAATCAAGTCTTTGGCGATTTGCCTGAGCAATATCAACAATATTTATTAGGAGCCGCCGAACGGAGCCTGATCGCCCACGGCCTGCTCGAATTAACCGATGACCAGCCTGTTTTGGAGCCGATGGTGGCCGAGTGGCTGAGCATTATTAGCCAACCCAGCCAAACTTGGGTGATTTTGCATCAGCCTGCTGGCCAAAAACAACAGGCAAACTATATTCATCATGCTAAACAGCAATACCTTTTTCATCGCGGACAAGGCGGTATTCACCAACTGATTGCCCTACCCCACACGCGCGAGATTGTGCAAGCAGCGCTGGATATTATTGAGCCAGCCGAAGTTGAAGTTGCCGAAACGTTAACGGGAAGCTTGAGCGAAGCAGTGTTTCGAAGCATCGCCAGCATGCGTACAATCAAACGCGAACAGGTGGTTGAGCAATTGCAAGCTGGCGGTTTAACTGCCAATGTGGCTGAAGCATTTGGCCAAAGTTTTGAGCAATTGCGTTCGATCAGTGCCTTAGCATTGCTTCAAAATAAGCCAGAAAGTAGCGTGCAACAGGCTTTTACCTTGGTTTGTGGTGAGCAACAACAATGGTTACTTGTGCCCGAAGCTGAAGGTTCGCTCTATGTGCGCAATCTCGATCTTAATGCATTAGTCCAAGTGCTACACAATTTTGCCCACCCGCAGTAAGCCAAGTCAAAGCCCCTTGAACGAACTCAAGGGGCTTTTTGGTTTTTAGCGCGTCAGCGTCCACAAACTTTCGCCAGTCCGTAAATTGGTCATCGTTAAGCCATCGCTGGTTTGAATTAGCAAGGCATTGCCGGTTCGAGTTAATACAGGTACTTGACCAATAAACATCTGTTGTTGAAACGACCAACCAACCGTGCCATCTTGGCGTTTGAGCAATTGCACCCGCACCAAATCATCAATTTCGGGGTCAAGCCAGCCAAAAATCATACCCTCGCCAGGCACAACAACCCCTTGAATTTTACCGCTACCACTCCACTCATGCGACTCGCCCAAATCGTCAAGCCGCCAAATGAGTTCGGCGGTTTGGGCATTGATCGCTAAAATGCTGACTGTATTTGTGCCGCGCTGCTTGACTGCCGAAACATATAAAACATCATTATCAAAACCCAACGGAGTCAGCGCATAATCGGTCAAACTATACATAACTACCTTGCGTTCAGCGGTAATAATCGCGATATGCTGTTCAGCCCCAATCGCTATATGATCACTACTATTGGCAAAGCGTTGCTCACTACCACGAAAACTATAGTAAAACGCCTCATCTAGCTCAACACTCCAGCGCTGCTGCTGATCAAGCCCAATCGCTGAGAGCGTAATTGGCTCAGGGTCACTTTGCAAGCGCAAAATTCCATCGTTGCTTAACGGATCAGCAATCCATTCCACTTGTTCAGTCCAATCGTTATTCAATTGGATGGCTTGGCGCTGTTCGCCAGTTTTCAAGGCGTAGCAAACGACAAACTCTAGCGATTCAGCATCACGCTCGGTTCCACATAATTCATCGCCAAGCCGCACCAAATCACTGGCATAGCTCGCTTCCAAGGGTTTTTGCCATCGTTGGCTGCCTGTTTTCAATTCATAGGCCGTCAAAATATTATCGTAAGTCTGAATTACCAATAGATCATCAGCAATAAATAGCATCGGTGGGCTGCTTTGGAGCCGATCAGTTAAGCGGGTTTGCCAGCCAAATGTGCCATCTTGACTATTAAATAAGCGAAAATCACGTTCTTTAATCACTGCAACATATTGATCAAGCGCGATCAGCTCATAGGATTCGCTGCCAAGTTCAGTTTGCCAAATTGGTTTGCCATCAGCACCATCAAGCAAGGCCATTGAATATTGGCTATTGTTTGAAAGTTGCACTAAAAGTTCGTTACGCTCGTCGCCATTGCGATCATAGGCTAATTGGGTTGAACTATAGAGCACCGAGCCGGCAATCGCTGGTTCATTCGCACTACTACCAACCACTGCTGTTTCCATTTGCGATGAGACTTGGGTAATGCTCGATTCAAAGGCATCGCTCATCACATTATTGACGAAAAAATAGATTCCACCACCAATTCCGAGCGTTAGCACAAAAATAATTAGTAATACTGGCATACACGAGGAACGATCTTGCCGATAGGGCGACATATTCGGATTCCATTGATTCGCCATGGTTGGCTCCTTAGTACAAGCAATTCTTCAACCAACCCAAGAACGCTACTCCATTGAAGACAAACGCGATTATAGTTTGACAGGCTGCATCACTTGGCTCTGCAACCAATCGATCACACAATCTTTGTTGCGTTCGCGATTACTCAAACGCTCCCAGTAGTTGAAAAAATGTTCACGGAATGATTGGGCAATTGTCCGATCATGAATAATAATATTGACGTTTTCGCGACCATCTTCAGTATCGGCTGCTTGCCACGATTCCAAAATCAAGGTTTGACGACCTTCGACCTTCCAAGCTACGGGAAAATAAGCTGGATCAATCGCATCAACAATCGCCAATTGATAATTTGGGTACACCTGCAAGAGCCAGATCACATGGCGCAACCAGGCCAAAGCCTCGGCTACTGTCAATTGACTTTGCGGCTGATCGCGCAGCCAATCATCGGCAGGCAATTCGCCATGGCTCAATAAACGCAAAATTGCGGTTTTGGTAACAACATGACGCGCCTCGTGCTGGCGATCTTGCAGAAATTGCTCAAATAAATGGACACGTTGGCGATGATGATCTAACAGTTGCTGACACCACACTTCCAAATGGGTCTGTTCTTGCAGCGAACGCACTAAGGGCGCTTGCAAAATCCGTTGAATACAAGCGTTGCGAATTGCAATTGGCATCGATTGAAAACTCAGGCCTTCTTTTAACAACAATTGAGCGCCATCCTCAACCTCAAATTGCAAGGCCAAGGCTTTGAAATCTAACGAGCGTTCGGGATAGACCTCGAGCAGTGGTTGGGTTTGCGAACGCATGGTGGTAGCAAATTGGCTAATCAATGGATAATGCGGGCTATCAGGGGGAAAGAAAAAGCCACTATCAACATGTCTGGATTGACGACTGCCAAACAGCCATAAAGCCCCTTGTCCAGGCACAATAATCACATCGGCAGGTGCACCAGGCAGCACATGATTGGGGAAAAGATAGGGCTGATATTTGCCACGATAGCCGAGCATCGAGAGCATTCGGGCAATTAATTCGAAGCGATGTTGATTTTCAATCCGTAAACGCCAGAGATGCACCACATTCCAGCCAGCGTGTAGGGCTTGGCGTAAAGCTGCTCGCCATGGCACCGCCAATTCAGGAAATACGGTCAATGGGTCATGCTCACTTTGAAAAGTCACGACAATTTCGGCCCCAGGCCATGGGCTTTGCTTGGCGGCGGCGGTCACCATGGCGATCGCCTGCAACAGAATTGATTGGACACCCTCTAAAACTGCGCCTTTATTGGCAATCGGCAATAACGTCGGGTCAAGTTTCGGTGGTTCAGGCATCAAGCCTGCTTGGGCAGTGGTGAGCACTTGGCTAATTGCTTGTTCGGCGCTGGCGGCCAAACTGCCCTCGTCCAAACCCAAGGCCCGCTCGTAGGCATGCAAAAATGAACTGGTTGGCTTAGAAACCCCCGTCTCGACAGCTGAAATATAGCCTTTGGTATAGCCGACCAGCCCGACCATCTCGGTTAGTGAAATCCCACGTTCTTCGCGGAGTAGACGAAGGTACGACGTACCTTGCTTGGATTTGCGTCCCACAGGCAGTACCTCGGTGAACCCCTATGGCTGAGCCGGCCACGAGGGTTCAACAATTGATAGGTTGATGATAGGCAACGACGATGTTGAGGTGTGCGCCTTCGCGCTTCTCCGGCAGTGTTATTGCTTGAGCCACGTCATAAAAAGGCCGTAATCATCAAACAATCTAACAAACAATCTAGTTGATTCAAACAATTTCGTCAATTATAGTAGGTTGTGTGTTAAGAAGTTTTTACTTCTTGAGCAAACCGGCTTTGCTGGGACACGGCTTTGGCTCAATAACACAACATCGTTTGGTCTGTGCATAAGGAGCTATCATGGAACGATCTGGACGCTGGACAATTCGTCGGGTACGGTCTGCGGTCATTGCAACGGTGTTGAGCACATCAGTATTGTTAGGCGGCTACGCTGCCTCAGCCAAAGACAACAAAAAAGTCGAAGTTTATCCGCTCCCTGTTGTTGACGAAAAGCAACCTGGTTCCGAACAATTGCCCCCACCAGATAAAATTGTCGGTGGCTCGGCGGCTACTGCTGGTGAATTCCCCTGGCAAGCTCGGATAGCTCGTAACGGCAGCCTACATTGTGGTGGCTCGTTGATTGCTCCCCAATGGGTTTTGACTGCTGCGCACTGTGTTCAAGGCTTCTCGGTATCATCACTCAGCGTGGTGATGGGCGACCATAACTGGACGACCAACGAAGGCACCGAACAAAGCCGCACAATTGCTCAAGCAGTTGTTCACCCAAGCTACAATTCATCAACCTACGACAACGACATTGCTTTGTTGAAACTCAGCAGCGCTGTAACCCTCAACAGCCGCGTTGCCGTGATTCCGTTCGCCACCAGCGCTGATAGCGCCTTGTACAACGCTGGCGTTGTTTCAACCGTCACTGGTTGGGGCGCGTTGACCGAAGGTGGTTCATCACCAAACGTCTTGTACAAAGTGCAAGTGCCTGTGGTTTCAACCGCTACCTGTAACGCCTCAAACGCCTACAACGGCCAAATCACTGGCAACATGGTGTGTGCTGGCTACGCTGCTGGCGGCAAAGACTCATGCCAAGGCGATAGCGGTGGTCCATTCGTCGCTCAAAGCAGCGGCTCATGGAAACTCAGCGGTGTTGTGAGCTGGGGCGATGGTTGTGCCCGCGCCAATAAGTATGGCGTGTACACCAAAGTTTCCAACTACACCAGCTGGATCAACAGCTATGTCGGTACGGTAACCCCAACCAGCACGCCAGTGCCAGGTACTCCAGTGCCAACCAG